>CAZXTH010000006.1:0-16456 GCA_964643585.1 uncultured Pseudoalteromonadaceae bacterium | reverse complement strand
TAGTCGTGACTAACCACAATTAACCGGATTGCATCGGTTTTCAATCTGGCTTTGCCAATGTAGTCTGCCAGTTGCTTTTGCTGTTGGTACAAGTGATCAATTTCTTCCTGACGCACTGACGGGTTCAGTGTTCGCAGGGCTTCTAATCTTTCAGCTTCTGCTGTCAGAGTCGTTGTCATCGTCAACATTGCCTGCTGGCGAACCGCTTCCAACTGCTGTTCTGCCTGTGCTGTAGCTTTAGCAATAAGCGGATGGATCAGATTCTGCAATGCTTTAACCAATTTACTGGCGGTTTGTCTGCCGACCGGGCGTAATTGCTGGTTAAAGTGTTCGAAAGTGACTTTGGCAGCCAGATCTTTGCCTGTTTTTTCCATTAAGATTCTGACTGGTGTTGCTGGCAGATAGCGGCCCAGTTGCAGTGCTGCAGGTGCAGAGGCTTCGGCAATAAAAATAAATTCAACAAAATAGCTGCCGGCAGGCAGTGCTTTGTTTGGTAATAAGGCTACGGCACTGTTACCGTGTACATCGTTAATCAGTAAATCCAGAGTACCTCTGACCATCGGGTGGTCCCATGTCAGTAACTGAATATCTTCCTGGGCCAGAGCTGTTTTCCGGTCAAAAGTGATAGTTGTGCCGTCTTCATCCAGCCCCGGATAAGTACTGTGCAAGTGCTCTGATGGTGTCAGCACAATACTGGTTTCGCTGCGGTCTTCCTGATGAACCCCCAGCAAGTCCCAGGCTTTGAGCATAAACATTGGCAGTTTGGTATCGTTGTCCTGTGCTTCAACTTCTGCTTTAAGTTTTTCAGCCGCTTTGCCACCACCAGAGTTAATTTCCAGCAATTTGTCGCGGCCTTGCTCCAACTGGGCTTTCAGTTGCTGGTTTAATTGCTGCGTTTGCGAGATCAATGCTTCTGTCTGGCTGGAATCAGCAACAGAGGCTGCAAGCAGTTGCAGCAGGTCCTGTTGATAATGCTCAAATACATTACGGCCGGTCTGACAGGTATGTTCAAAAGCATCCAGCCCCTGATGGTACCAGTTGAATAAAACTTCCTGTGCTTGTTCGCTGAAATAAGGGATATGAATCTGGATATCGTGCTGTTGGCCAATCCGGTCCAGACGGCCAATACGTTGCTCCAGCAGATCGGGGTTCAGTGGCAGGTCAAACAGTACCAAGTGATGTGCAAACTGGAAGTTACGGCCTTCACTGCCGATTTCGGAGCATAGCAGAATCTGGGCGCTGTATTCATCCTGGGCGAAGTAGGCTGCAGCTTTATCACGTTCAATGATACTCATGCCTTCGTGGAACACTGCTGCCCGAATCCCTTCCTTCTGGCGGATAGCCTCTTCCAGAGCGATTGCTGTTTCAGCTTTGGCGCAAATAACCAGAAACTTCTCTGGTTTATGCTGCCGGAGTAAACTGATCAGATACTCAACGCGCGGATCAAACTGCCACCATGGCGTGGCTGCATCGAATGCCTGAAAAACCTGCTCTGGAAACAGGTTCAGGGTTGCCTGTTGCTGTAAAGACGGATTCTGGTTTATTGCATGGGTTACTTTCAGAGCATTCCGGTATTGTTCAGGTAGCTGCTGTGGTGCAGGCCGAACACAACGCTGTGGAAAACCTTTGATATTGGCTCTGCTGTTACGGAATAAAATCCGGCCAGTACCATGACGGTCCAGTAACTGCTTTAGCAGCGACTGGCTAGCTTGCTGCTTTTGCTCTGTATCGCCGTTACTTTGTTGAAGTACTTTCAACTGGGCACTGATATCCGTTTCTGTGATCAGAGCCTGAAGCTGAGATGATTGCTCTGTAGTGAGTGCTTGCTCACTAAGCAGGCTCTCGGCTGCTGTGGCAATCTGGCGATAAGATTGTTCCTCTGCAAGAAAAGCGTCGTAGCTGTGAAAACGATCAGGATCGAGCAGACGCAGCCGGGCAAAATGGCTTTCATGCCCAAGCTGGTCGGGAGTGGCGGTTAACAAGATTACGCCTGATGTATCCTGAGCCAGCCCTTCGATTCTCTGATAAGCTTTGCTTGGTGCCTGCTGGTCCCATTTCAGGTGATGTGCTTCGTCTACAACCAGTAAGTCCCAATGGCAGCTTAATGCCATATCGTACCAGCGGCTTTTCTGGGTAAGAAATTCCAGACTGCACATAACCAGTTGTTCTGTTTCAAATGGATTATCCGCTTCACTTTGTGATTGCTCACAACGTTCTTCATCAAAAACAGAAAAATGGAGGTTAAAACGACGCAGCATTTCTACCAGCCATTGATGCTGCAGCGATTCCGGAACAACAATCATTACCCGTGAAGCCAGGCCACAGGTAACCTGCTGATGGATAATCATACCTGCTTCTATTGTTTTGCCCAGACCCACCTCATCGGCCAGCAACACTCGGGGAGCGTATCTGCCTGATACTTCTTCTGCAATATATAGCTGATGAGGAATTAAGCTGACTCTGCCGCCAGTCAGGCCGGTTAACGGACTTTGCTGCAAACGGTGTAAATGCTGCCAGCTCTGGTAACGGAGTGTGAACCAGTCAAAGCGGTCTATCTGGCCGGCAAACAGACGATCCTGTGGCTGGTTAAAGCTGATAAAGTGATCAAGGAAAGTCTCGCGCAGTTCAGTATATTCCTGCGTGTCAGTGCGAGGGCCGCAGTAAACCAGAGTATCGTGTTTTTCCTGAATAGCTGTAATTAGCAATGAAAAACCTTCAGCGCTTTTTATCTGGTCGCCAACATTAAACAGCACTCTGGTAAGCGGGGCTTCCTGTTGTGCATAAAGGCGTGTTTCACCACTGGCCGGAAAAAGCAGAGTGAGCATTCGCCCTTCAAGCGCTACCACAGTACCTAAGCCTAAATCTGATTCTGTATCGCTAATCCAGCGTTGTCCCAGAGCGAATTTCATTGTGTCTGACTACCAGTAAAAAAGCGGGGCGCCATGGTACAAGGAAACGAATCTGCCCGCATCTGAATTATATAAATTTATCCGGTTATTTATCATCAGAAGCTTTCTGGCAGCAATAGTTTGCGTTTTTATTGTCATATCATTGTCATTTATTGGCTGCAAAGTAGGTGTATGGCGATTTTATGACTTAGCTACCAATCAGCAAGAGTTGCACTATGCTTAATAAAGCATGCAGGTAACTCAGCTTGTATGTTGCCGTTTAAGGAGATGCGTATGGCGCGAAAAAAAGGTAAAGAAAAAAAGATTTACGTCCTCGATACTAATATTCTGCTGCACGACCCATTCGCTTTTTTAAACTTTCAGGAACATGATGTTGTAGTACCGATGACGGTACTGGAAGAATTGGATCATATAAAAGATCGCCATAAAGATGTCAGCCGGGATGCCAGGGTTGCAATACGAGCGCTGGAAGATGTGCTGAAAGATGCTACACCGGAGCAAATGTTACAGGGCGTATCCATGCCTGGGCATGGCGAACATAAAGCCAGTGGTTGTCTGTTTATTGTTAATGATCATCATATTAAAGATGAGCTGCCCGGTTTACCTGGTGGTGAGAATGATCATCTGATTATCAATACGGCACTTTATCTGCAGCGGGAAAAGAATCCGACCAAGGTTATTCTGGTTACTAAAGATATTAATATGCGCCTTAAAGCGAAAGGTGCAGGGCTAAAACTGGTTGAAGATTATCGGACAGACCAACTGATTGACGATGTGCGCTTTTTATATAAAGGCTATTTTAAATTTCCCGGAGAGTTTTGGAGCCAGGTCGGAGATTGTCGCAGCGAGAATGAAGGAAGGGAAACTTACCACTATGTCAGCCGCCAGTTACTGCCGAATGCCTATATCAATGAATATCTGATAGATGAAGCAGAAAGTTTTGCTGGTAAAGTTGTTGATGTTACCGAACGGGAAATCCGTATTCTGGATTTAGGCTATGACCGCTTAATGCATCGCCATGCCTGGGGTATTCACCCTAAGAATATTTATCAGGCTATGGCAATGCAGGCACTGCTTGATCCTCAGATGGATCTAGTCATTCTGACAGGCCCGGCGGGCTGCGGTAAGACATTGATTGCACTTGCTGCTGCATTGGAGTTGGTTATTGAAAAAGGGGTTTATGATAAAGTTATCGTTACTCGCAATACCCCGGAAATTGCTGAATCAATAGGTTTTTTACCTGGTACCGAAGAAGAGAAAATGGCTCCCTGGCTGGCAGCTATTACCGATTCGCTTGAGGTTCTGCACAAGACCGATGAGCATCCTCATGCCAGTGTGAACTACATTATGGAGAAAGCGAATATCCAGTTTAAGTCAGTTAACTTTATGCGGGGGCGTAGTATTCAGAATGCGATCGTTATTCTGGATGAATGCCAGAATCTGAGTGCTGCCCAGCTTAAAACAATCATTACCCGTTGTGGTGAAGGGACCAAGTTGATTTGCTCTGGTAACCTGTCGCAGATAGATAGTAATTATCTGACTGCGGTGACATCAGGGTTAACCTATATTGTCGAGCGCTTCAAAAACTTTTCCGGCAGCACAACTGTGAACCTTAATGGTGTTGTTCGCAGCAGACTGGCATCGTTTGCAGAAGAAAATCTTTAATATTATTTAATCGCAAGGGCAGTTGCGGTAACGCGCTGCCCGTCAGTCAACCTCTCATCTTGAAGCAATTGATTAAAGCTTTGCTGGGCGCCGCGTAGTGCCCCTTGTAATGAACTTAATTCTCCCTGCAGCTGTTGAACTTTGGCTGCACGTTCATCATCAGACAGAGTATTATTCTGCATTGCTTGTTGTAGCTCGGCTTTTTTTTCTGCAATCTGAGCTTTAATTTCCCGGATCCATTTCAGCAGGTTTTTTATTTCTTCTGGCAGGTCACTTTCATCAATATCTTTGTTTTTTTCTGCTTCCCTGGCCTTTGCTTTACCCTGCTCTGAAATATTCAGATAAATACTTTGTGTCATTTTCTTTTTAAAGCTGGTTACAGAAGCTTCCGCAGAATCTGATGCGTTGCCATTAACTACTGGTGTGTTTAATTGAAAGGAGGAAAGCGGATTTATCAACATGGCTCAGTTCCGGATAAAATTGAAGCAATGCACAACTATCGGCTGGCAGAACCAGAACTTTAGTTTTCCGGTGCAGAAAGCTGGCGCCAGGCCAGAAAGCCATTGCGGGTATATATCCGGTAATGAGGGGCAATCTCACCTGGTTTCAGATTGGCAGGCCCGGTAGCATCTGCCAGAAGGTATCGGGTTCCCTGTAAGGTAACGGTTTCATCTGCTTGTTGCAGTTGTTCCTGAGGGACCTCAATGCCCAGCATGGCATGTTTAGGAAGATACAAAATAACTATTTTTGTATCCGGAGAAAGCAAACGGATTAATGCTGCCAAAACCACGGCTTTGCTGTCACAGTCTCCGCGGTTTTCACGTAATAGTTTCAGCGGTGGGCTAAAGCCTGCACCATTGCTGCGATCTTCCAGTGAACTATAGGGTATTTGCTGTAACCAGCTACTGATAAAAGCAATATAATCCCGGGTACTGGCATTGGGTAACTGTTGTTTTATAGCGGCGGCAACAGGTGCTATATCCGACAGGCTTTGCTGCATGATACGCAGATGATCGGGGATAATAACTTGTGGCCCGCTGGGCAGTTTTTGCTGATAATAAAACTCCTGCTCAAGGTAATGCTGCAGCCGGGTAACCGATAATTGCTGCAGTTCCTGCTGCAGCCTGGTAACTAGCTGGTTATCTTTTCCTTGTAATGTAAATTGCAGGCGTTGGCCCGGAGGGCCCTGACGCAACTGTACCGCGGGATATGCCGAGGCATGTTCCCTGAAATCACGCCAGAGTTGGGCTTCTATCAATCGGGGTTCAAACCGCCGGAAATTCCGAAAGTGCCCGCTAAGTACCTCTTTACTGATATCAAATTGTAAAGTTTGCTGCTGGCCGTCGAGCGCGAACTGGTAAGCAAACGACTGCTGTGATTGACCAACAGCAGGTACCGTGACAAGAAACAGGCATAGGCACAGTAAACAGCGCATTTTCTATAATCAGCTTCGTTTAGTGAGATATCTGCGCCATGTTAGCAGTCCGGTAAGTATTAATGCAAAAATCCCGGAAGAACCGCCCTGATGTTCCTCAATATGGTTAAAACGCTGATCCCGGTAATAGTCTTCAAGTGGCAGGTTATCAAGGCTGCCAGTATCAAAACCGGAAATTTCGGCCAGCAGATAGCCGGAATTTGCATCAAACAAACGGATAGTCAGTAAATAGTGATCTGCAGGATAATCTTCCCGCAACTCAGTTTCTATTGCCAGCCAGTCGCTGCTGCTTTGGCGATACAGTCGGAAAACCGAGCTGGTATAAAATACCCGCTCAGGCCCGCGGTAAGGCAACAGGCTGTATTCTGCAAAGACGTCCTGATAAGATCGGCTGGTATCGGCATCTATCCGGATATACAAATCATGGAAAAAACCATTGTGGTTATCGTCCCGGCTCATTGAAATATCTACGCTGTGAAACCAGACATGTGTCTGATAACTTTGCAGGGCAGGTATTGAGGCTTTGATTTCCGGGACCGCTTGCAACCTGCTGCCGGTCATAAATTCATTGGTAATATTCAGTTCTTCGCCGGATATCTGAATCGAAAAACTCAGGGCTAGCGTTGCCAGGAACAGTATGTTTTTCATCAGGTTTTCTCCTTAACATTTGCTGTAATTACAGCGTTCTGGCATGAATGACAACTGAACTCTAAAGTAAAGGAAGTGTAAATTGACCCGACTTATCCGCACTGTACTGGTTGAGCAACCTCAAACGGCGATCAGTGTGCTGACAGCTGCTGTGCCAGAGCTTTCTAAAGGCCGTTTAAAAGATGCGATGGCGAAGGGAGCAGTGATGTTGCTTAGTAAACCGCAGAAGCGGTTGCGCAGGGTTCAGGCAATGTTACGGGCAGGCGATAAAATCAGTTTGCATTATGATGATGATCTGCTGCAAAGGCAGTGCCCGCCACCACAGCTACTGGCAGATGAACGACAGTATAGTATCTGGTTTAAACCTGCTGGCATGCTATCGCAGGGTAATGAATGGGGAGATCATCTGGCTTTATTGCGTGCAGCAGAGCAGTTTTTTCAGCCTGCGCGTCAGGTTTATCTGGTACATCGGCTGGATCGGGAAGCTTCCGGGCTGGTAATTATTGCACATACCAAACACGCTGCGGCCGCTTTCAGTCAACGGATTGCAGAGCGGGCTATTAATAAAGATTATCTTATCAGGGTTAAAGGGGCTTTACCGGATGCTCTGCTATCTGCAGCAGTACTGAATATGCCGCTGGATGGGAAAGACGCAACGACCCGTTTCTCATTACGGCGTTATGATGCCATAACAGACAGCAGCTGGCTGGATGTTGAACTAATCACCGGGCGAAAACATCAAATCCGCAGACATTTCTCGGCGGCAGGTTATCCGGTTATTGGTGATCCGCAGTATGGTCATGGTTCCCGGCAGGGAGAGTCTCTGGCGCTGCAGGCTGTAAGGCTCGGGTTTGTCTGCCCGGTAAAACGCCGGGCAGTTGAGTTTTCCTTGCCTCAGGATTTGCAGATTATTCAGGTAGCTCTGTAATATCCAGCTCGACAGGTTGCTGATTATAGTGGAGTGTCAGCATACCTAAACTGAGAGCGTTTAATAAGTCTTGCCTAAGTGCTTCACTGTGCCATGAACAAGGATGGCTTTGTTGTGACGTTATACTAATTTGCCAATGGTGCTCTGCCGGTGCTGAAGTGTTTCTGGCAACCAGATGCCAGCTAAGCCAGACTATTTCTCTTAGTGCTGTCAGTTCCTGAGCTGACCAGCGGGTACCCAGCAGTACACTGACTGGCAGGCTGATACTGACAAGTTTCAGATCAGGCAGGTGTGGCTGCATATTTTTGAGTACTTGTTCCTGAAGACGTTGTTGCAAAGCAGCAATGCCAGCATCTGTAGTTTCAAGCATCAGCCAGAGTATATCACTGTTAATGCAGCTGCTTTTTATCTCTGGGCAGCTAAGAGCAGGTAAGGTTGCTGCTAATATCCTGCGCAGGTTTTGCTCGCCCAGTTTTTGCCGTAGCGGTTGCTGACCGCGTAAAGCAAAAGCCAGCAAATGTAATGACGTGGTATTTTTCTGCAACTGCTGCGATGTTTCACAGAAGTGTTGCCAGTTTCCGGATAAGGGATGAGCTGGGCTTTGAGGATTTCTGCTGCGTTTCCATAAAATAAATAAAGTAACCAGTACGGCTGACAAGGTGATAGTCAAAAACACCAATGCTACAACAATTAACCGGTGCAGAGTGTTTTGATGTTGTAGCTCATTATTTTGTTCTGCCAGCTCCTGCTGTGCTTCTTCTGTATCTGCAAGTTGTTCCAGGGTGCCTTTCAGTAAATCAAACCGGGTTTTATGCTGTTCGGCCATAAATTGAAAACGCAATTCTCTGGCTGTTTTCTCCATAAGGTAAGCTTTTTGCCATTGCTGCTTATGAGCGGCTACGCGGGCCACTAGTTCTGCATAGCGAAATTGCAGGTAGACAGTATGGTTGCTTAGATCCTCAGGTAATTCTGCCAGCAATGCATCAGCATCCTGAAATTGTTGTTGCTGAAATAATAATTCCGCCAGCGCCAGAATGATCTCTGTTAATGATGTCTTCTGGTTGAGTTGCCTGAATATTTGTATTGCTTCGCTGAAATGGCGACGGGCGGTTCCCGGGTCATGTTGCAGTACTGCCAGCCTTCCTAGTCCGCCCTGAACAAGGCCTATTCTTAACAGATCATTATTAGCCCTGGCCAGTTCATTGGCTTCTGCAAAATAACTGGCGGCTTCTTCGGCTGTTTTTGCATCTTCAAGATAACTTTCTGCAATATAAAGCAGCGTGTAGAGGTATGAAGAAGTATTGCCTAGTTGCTGGTATCTGCTTTTGGCTTCGAGCAGATGCTCCAGTGCGAGCTCATGCTCTTCCATTTTCCGGTAAGCCATACCAAGCCGGAAGTGAATCGATGCTAATGTTGTAGTGTCGTTTAAGTGTGAGGCTAACACCAGTGCCCGCTGGAAGTGACGAAAAGCAGAGCTGTAGACATTATTCTGCAGTGCGATACGTCCGGTGATCACTCTTGCTTTCATTTCCCGTGCAGGGTCTGCCAGTGTCAGGGACAATGCCAGACTTTGTTCAGCATAAGACATTGCCAGCGTCATATTGCCTTGTTGGTTATGTGCCTGAGCATAATTTTGCAGAATGTCAGTGAGTAATTTGCGGGCAGTGATATCTTCTACTTCTGTACTCAGTAACTGACTAGCCTCTTCCAGTTGGGTTACGGCCAGAGAGGTATCCCGGTATAAAATACCGTAAATACGAGCTTTAAGCAGTAAAGCCCGGGCTTTATTAACAGGGGTGTGTGCTGCTGAAAGGGTCCGGTTTATTGTATCAACAGCGCCTTCTTTGTTATCAATAGCCAGATAAGCTTCTGCCAGTACCAGCAGATCTTCATATGCCAGCTGAGATACAGGTTTATCAAGCAGTTCGGTAATGGAGTTCAGCGCGTCTGCACGACTGGCTGATGCGATATCAAGCCTTTGTTCAAGAGTTGGTTGTGCATAGAGACTCATTGGTATCAATGAGAGCAGAAGCAACAGTATTCGGGACATATATATCAGGGCATTTTTGTTTGCAGTCTACTCTGAATTCTGTTTTCCAGCCAGATATTCATTTTTGATTCAGTTAAATAGGTATTCGGGGCTGTTGCTATGGTACGGCTGGTGTTTTGTCATACACTGGTGAGATAATTAGCTGTGTATACCTGATATGACGTCTCATTTCTGAAGCGGATCAAGCTGCATCGCATAAGGACTAGCCGATGAAAAACCTACTTGCTGCCATTTTTATCTCACTTGCTGCTGCCATATTGGCACCTCAGGCGCAGGCTGATATCTGTGAGCAGGCACGGGCGCAGCAGCGGCCTTGTATTGCGTTGGTGCTGGGCGGAGGCGGAGCCCGGGGTGGTGCTCACCTTGGGGTTATTGAACAACTGGAGCGCCAGCAGGTACCGGTTGATTTGATTGTTGGTACCAGTATTGGCGCTTTTATTGGCGGATTATATGCCAGCGGGCTCAGCTCAGAGGAAATTAGCCAGCGTTTATCTGAAACGCCGTGGGTAAACGGTTTTCGCGACCGTGTGTATCGTGATGAAATGCCTATGCGGCGTAAGGCTCAGTTGGATGATTTTCCGATCACGGCTGATTTGGGTATATCGGCAGATGGTATTAAGTTGCCACAAGGAATTTTACACGGCCAGTCTCTGGCAGAAATCTTACAAGCTGCCTTTGGTATGCAGGCGCAGGAAACTGATTTTGATCATTTGCCTATACCGTTTCGGGCGGTGGCCACAGATTTGCTGACCCGTGATGAAGTTGTGTTGTCTTCTGGCAGTCTGGTACAGGCAGTTCAGGCGTCGATGACGATTCCCGGCGTAGTGCGCCCGCTGGAATTAGATGGACAAATGCTGGTGGACGGCGGTGTGGTGAATAATTTGCCGGTAAGCGTAGCCAAAGCGATGGGCGTGGACAGAGTCATTGCGGTGAGTATCGATTTACCGTTGTTACAACGGGAACAGCTGAATTCCGCGTTCAGTATTACCGAGCAGCTAACTTCTTTTCTGGTTCGCTCTGGTGTGCAGCAACAAATGGAACTGCTGACGACGAACGATCTGTTGCTGCAGCCTCAACTGACAGATATTGGCATGCTTGATTTTAATCATATCGGAGAAGCCATTAAAGGTGGCCGGGAAAGTGCTGTACGTTTTGTGCAAGCGCTTGCTGATTTCAGCCAGCCACAGAGTATTTACCGGGCGTGGCGGCAGCACCATGACTTACCTGAAACACCAGCGGTAAGCATTGATAGGATTGCGCTGGTGAATAACTCTTCACTGGATGATTCTATCCTGCTGGAACGGCTGCAGTTAAAGCCAGGTGATTTATATACCGAACGTAATATCAGACGCGGGCTGCGGCAGCTTTATGGCATGGACATTTTTGAGCGGGTTTCGCAGGAGCTGACCGTCGATGAAGATGGCCAGCATGTGCTGACAGTCAGAGCAGAAGAAAAAAGCTGGGGGCCTGCCTACCTTAACTTTCGCATTATGTTTGAAGATGATTTCCAGAGCACTCACCTTTATCAGTTCGCTGCTTCGCATACTTATACTAATTTGTCTGAGTTTGGTGCTGAGTGGCAATCGGAGCTGGCGCTGGGCAGTAACAAATACCTTTACACTGCTTTGTACTGGCCGGTGCTTAGCAGCGAAACCTTTTTGCAGGGCTCAGCCCGCCTGAAGCGTGATGTGCAAGTGCTGTTGGATGAGAATTACCGTTCATCCGGTGAACTACAAAATAATGAACTTGAATTACTGGCACAGACTGGCTGGAATATCTCTGACCATGCCATTTTTACCTTTGGCTGGAGTTGGCGCGATGGTAAATACCGGTTACCGGGTAATGTAGCGGAGTTATGGGCATTTGATGAGCTCAGCTACCAGCGGCAAGGCCCTGTGCTGGACATTGTATGGGATACGCTGAACAGCAGAAGTTTCCCGACCCGGGGTATCCGGCTGGCTACACGTTTTAGCCATCTGAAAGAGAGTGTGCTTGGGCAATCAGAGCAGAGTCGCACCAGCTCAGTTGAATTACTGGCAGCTAAAAACTGGAAAAGGCATACATTGCGAACCCGTTGGCGGTTTGACAACTACCGGACGGATAATAATGAATTTGCTCTGGAACAGTTTTCTCTGGGGGGCTTTCTGAACATGTCGGGTTACCCGGCAGATTCATTATTTGGCAGTAAAGTAGAATTTGGCAGCCTGGTTTACCTGTATCAGTTGAATGAGCAACGCATGTCATTTTTTAATGCACCGCTCTACCTGGGAGCGTCAGTAGAAAGAGGGCGTATACGCGAAGATGTATTTGGTTCACGCAATGCAACTTCGGAGCAGGCAACAGACTGGTTATGGGCAGGCAGTGTGTTTCTGGGATGGGATACTCCGCTGGGGCCGCTTTACCTTGGTTTTGGCCGTAGTCAGGGCTCACAATCTGATTACACCGATGCATTGTACTTGTCGTTTGGGCAGCATTACTGACAGCTTGTCGGCAAACAGCTGCTTAGAACCTGTTTACGATCTGCTGCACTTTGGCTCTGCGGTGTTAAAAACAGGTTCAAAATGCTCATTTACTCTGTGTAAACTGCGCTTTCTTACCTGTTTTTGCCTTGCATAACCTTTGTTCGCAAGATCGTAAACACGCTCTTACAAATCAGAACTTGTTGCCCGGGCTCGCCGGGTGATAGTCTGCTGGCAGATAATAGTGAATCTGGAGCTTTATGCAGTTAATCGTGACCGCTATAAATAAGCGCTATGTTAATGTTGATGCAGTCAGAAATATCAGTTTTCAGATTAACAGCGGTGAAATTTTTGCTTTGCTTGGGCCGAATGGTGCCGGCAAATCTTCCATTATTCGTATGCTGGTTGGTATGACTGTTCCTGACAGCGGCAGTGTAATAGTCAGCTATCAGGATGCACATTATGATCATGTTCCCCGGCGTTTACTTGGATATCTGCCGGAAGACAGGGGCCTTTATCCGGATAAAAGTGTTGAACAAAACCTGCTGTATCTTGCCCGTTTGCATGGGCTGGGTAAACGTGAAGCATTGGCTGAAATGCAGCACTGGCTGGAGGTATTTGAGCTGACAGAGCGGCGCAAAGATGACCTTAAGCAGCTATCCAAAGGAAACCAGCAAAAAGTACAGCTGATAGCCGCAGTATTGCATAAGCCGGCGCTGGTGATTCTGGATGAGCCATTTTCTGGTCTGGATCCGATTAACCAGGAAAAGGTTGTAGAGTTTCTTAAAGCCCTTAAAGAAAAAGGCATGACGGTAATTCTCAGCGCGCATCAGATGGCTATGGTGGAAAAACTGGCAGACAAGATGCTGCTGATGTCTCAGGGGCAAGGCGTATTGTCTGGCACGCTGGAGCAGATCCGTCATCAGGTTCAGCCACAAACCCGCCTTAAAGTAATACTGACTGAGACAGTACCCCAGGAAGAACTCGAAACGTTACTCAGTGAAGTACTAAGCAATGTTCAGATTGAAGGGCTGAGTGGCCGCCAGTTTTTGCTGACATTAGGAGAACAGGCAACAGTTTCGGTCTGTTTGCGTCAACTGTTGCTGAATCATGAATTACAACAGGTGGAAATCCTTACGCCTGATTTGCATCAGCTGTATCTGACCGCCATGGAGCGGCACCGCCAGGAGGTTAAACCATGATTTCCCGTCAGAGCCTGATTGTTGCCCGCTGGGAGTTTCTGCGTTTTTTCAAATGGAAACAGCAGCTGATTTCTTATCTGCTGATGATGACAATCATGATTGCAGTAGTCGTCTGGGGGTATATGACAGATGAAAGTCGTACCCAATACCGCATTGCGGTACCGGAACATTATGTTCTGAATGGCACAGAACAGTTTGAGTTTTTGCGTCCGGCTGTGCCAATAGAACAACAACTTGCACAACTGCAGGATGAAGACAGCTGGCATGCTGTCATTACAGAAGATGAACAGGGTGTTACTGTTCATATCCGGTCTGCCAGCAAATGGCAGGCTCCGCTGGAAGCCTTATTAATTAATTATTTTCGTGAACAATATGCAGAGCAGCTTGGGTTAAGTTCAGAACAGCTCAACAAGTTACAGCAACCGGTGACTATCCGCGTGGATTATCAGGATGAACAATTCCGGGGAAAAGATACACCGGAAAAAATGATCGCGATAGCCGTACTCATTCTGTTGTTTATTGGCCTGAGTACAATCTTCGGGCAGATTCTGTTAAGCATTACCGGCGAGAAACAGCAACGGGTAACAGAGCAACTGTACTCGATTATTACGCCGCAACAGTGGATGGATGGCAAAGTACTGGGTAATGCCCTCAGTGCGCTGAAAGCGATGTTTACGTCAAGTGTGGTCATGCTATTAATGTATGGTATCGCCCTGCTGGTATTTGGTGACGGAGCAGTAGATTTGAGCTGGCTTAACCTGGGCGTTCTGGCGTGGCTGGTGCCTTTTACTATTCTGGGGTTGTTACTGTCTGCCAGCTTTATGGGAGCTATAGCCGCATCAATTGATGATCCGAATACCAGTGGCAAAGGCGTGGTGATGATGATTACCTGGTTGCCAATGGTATTTACATTTATGGTGATTGATAGCCCGTCTGGCACTGGTATGGCCATCCTCAGCTTTTTGCCGCTAACCTCCTTTGCGGCTATGCCGGTAAAAATGGCTATGGTTGATGTATCATGGTGGCAACCAGTGCTTTCATTACTGTTGCTTGCACTGACTACGTACTGGATGCGGATTGTTGCAGGGCGGATTTTTCTGCGAGGCATGCAGCTTTACGGCAAAGAGCCTGGCTGGGGAGAAATTATACGCTGGGCTGTCAGCCGCCGCACAGATTAACCGGCAGAGCTGAACTTATTAGCTGGTGCCATACCTAACTAGTATTGAATTACAGCTCCAGAGCCGGGGCTGGTGTATAAACAGAGGTGAAAATGTCCGGTTTTTCTTTCAGGCAGACAAGTGCTGCCTGGCAACAGAAATTTCAACGCCAGCAAGCCGCAGGCCCGCTGCAGCGTCTGTTGGGGTGGCTGATACTGGGTGTAATGTTGGTAGCAGGGATGGCGGTATTGCTGTTTATGGTGGTGCTAAGCTGGTTGGTTATTCCTATTTTGATATACCGTTACCGCAAAAAAATGCGTAACTGGCAGCAGGCTCAGCAACAAGGCGGTGCAGCAGAATCAACGCAAACCAGCCAGGTAATTGAAGGTGAAGTTCTGCATAAGCGGGAAGATTAGGGGCTACAAGCCCCAGCTTAGTTTGCGGTAACGGCCAGTTTACACTGAATATAATCAGCATGGCGGATAAACAGTAAGTCAGCAATTTTGCGCAGCATAGCTTCTTCGTTCGGATCAACGCTTTTATCGGCATAAGCCACTTGCCACAGGCTGGTTAGTAGATCCAGCCTGTTTTCATAACTCAATTGTTTCAGTTTTGATGTGAACTCATGCAGTGAAACTGAGTTATCAGCCAGCTTTTGCGCCTGCTGGTAAACGGTTTCAGCATCCTGAGCATTAAGGCCCAGTTCTGTTTGCAGGTAATGCCGGGTAACTGCCGCTTCCTGTTCTGAAGCATTAAAATCTGCGCTGGCAACCATCTGCATTAACGCTACGCTCATTAACTGCTGCTCGGTCAGAATAGTCGAATGAGTAATGGTTCCCTCAGGTAAACGTAATTCCTCGCGGACTTTATCCAGTAAATTACGGAAGATATTCAACATAACAGGTGGCTTTCCTTTTTTGTATTGGTGTTGCAGAACAATTTTAGATAATGTTTTTCTTCACAGGTTCCGGGTTGACTTAAGGCATCAGCAGCCTTATTTCCGATTAAGATTTGTTGACAGCATAACCTGATGGAGAAATGAATGGCAATCTGGATCACGCTCTTACTTGGGACAGCTGCGATTACTGCAGTGCTGATGCCTTCATGGTTACAGCGTTATCAGCGGCGCAAAATCAGCAGTCAGCCTTTTCCTGCTTCCTGGCGCGATATCCTGAAAAAGCGCATGCCCTATTTCCGTTTATTACCGGCCGATTTACAGCTACAACTAAAAAAGCATATACAGATCTTTGTTGCCGAAAAAACGTTTGTTGGTTGTGACGGGCTGGAAATAACAGACGAAATCCGGATTACAATTGCTGCGCAGGCTTGTTTGTTACTACTGAATCGTCCGGTAAATTATTATCCGAAACTGCGACAGATTCTGGTGTACCCTTCAGCTTTTATTGTACGAGGTGCACAGGCTGATGCTGCAGGTATTGTCAGCGAACAGCAACGGGTATTGTCAGGAGAATCATGGGCTCAGGGGAAGGTAATTCTGTCGTGGCAGGATACGCTGGAAGGCGCAGCAAACCCGGCTGATGGTCATAATGTGGTTATTCATGAGTTTGCCCATCAGTTAGATCAGGAAAAAGGTGAGGCAACCGGTGCACCGTTATTGTCACGCAGCAGTGATTATCAACAATGGGCTGGTGTGATGGCTAATGAGTTTTCGCGGTTACAGCATCAGGCAATGGCCCGGCAAGGTACATTGTTTGATCACTACGGTGCAACCAATCCTGCGGAGTTTTTTGCTGTTATTACCGAAGTGTTTTTCGAGCAGCCACAGCAACTGGCAGAGCAGCATCCTGAGTTATACCAACAGCTCAGCGGGTTTTACCGGCTTAATCCACTGAGCTGGTAAAACGCTCCCTTATCAGGCACTTTGCCTGAAGCGGGCTATATCCGTTTTCGGTGGTGCCCCGAACAATCGGCTGTATTCCCGGCTGAACTGCGACGGGCTTTCATACCCCACTTTATAGCTGGAAGTAGCAGCTTCTACCCCT
>CAZXTH010000005.1:14967-25085 GCA_964643585.1 uncultured Pseudoalteromonadaceae bacterium | reverse complement strand
CTGAGCAGCGGCTGGCCGCTGCTCAGGTAACGGCTCATATTAGGATGCCACGCTTTCCTGATTCAGGCGGCCACTGATAAATTTCAGGCCATATTTGCCATCCACCATCACCACTTCTGCTTTAGCAAACAAGATCCCGTTTACTTTAACGTCCAGAGGCTCACCAATTGCTTTTTCCAGAGGTAACACATCCCCAACTGTAGCCTGGCTTAATTCTCCCAGTGTGACCTCTGTGCTGGCGACCTCTAAAGTTACTGTCAGAGGAACATCACGAAACATCGACATATCGGACTCCTTAAACTGGCTGCCGGTATCCTGACTATCAGGAAAAAACTCGTCCATATCCATCATATCCAGTCCGGACAATGCTTCATCCAGGCCATTATTCTGTTTATCGTTCATTCTGTCTTACTCTCTGTTAACTAATCCGGTGATCTGAAATACTAAGGCAGAATCTTCTTCCGCTACTTTTCCTGCAAACATAGCTTGCTTGTCCAGGTGGAAACGCACTGTGGTATTCAATTCTATTGGCAGGATTTTGCCTTTAAGACAGGCTTGCAGCTCCTGCAAACTGACTTTCCGGCGAGCCATTTCAACTCTTCCCCTGACAGGTACACTAATCCAGTTTTCAATAGCAACCGCTGGCTGATGCGCAGTAGAACTAGCGGTGGCCTGAGTATGAGCAGGCAGGAAAAAGTTTCTGGGTAACCATAAATACCAGCTGAGAACATCGTCGCTGAGCAGTAATCTGACTTTAAAAGGGATATAGCAAAACAGTGCGGGCTCAAGCTGCTGCTTTACAGGAAAAGCTGAAAGTGCAGATTGTTCTTTAAATAACAACTGCTGAATTGCCTGTGCCTGACGCTGCAGAGTACGGCCACTCACCCGTAATTCACTGGGTGTCAGCTCTTCCCGGTCACTTGGTTCACTCTGTCTGGACAGCTGTCCGCCAAGACAAATATCTGCCAGATTATGTACACTCAGATAATCAAGTGCCATAAAACAGTTATCATCTTCAGGCACTAATACCGGGCTCTCCAGTAACAAACGGCCAGGTTCCGATAGCCAGCTATCCAGCCCGGTACCATTACATAGTGTCATTTCAACAGAGAATTCTACTTCACCGATCAGTTTTGCCAGTTCAGCTTCAATGGCTTTGATCATATCCGGTAACCAGCGTTTTGCTTCCAGTAAAGCTTTCTGAAAGCTGCGCTGGTCCAGGGTTAACGGAAATGTATGTGCCAGTTCACTATCAGCTTTAGATAAGATTTTTGGCTTATGCTTAGCTTTCATCAGTTAGGTTCGCCATTCTTAAAGTTGTTTATCGCCTTTACGCGGAGGACGGGAAGATTTTCTGCTCAGTTTTCGCAGAACTTTCAGCCGTTGCTCATAAGGAGCATTCTCCCAGTCTATTCCCAGAAAGATCAGTTTGTCTGTTACCTGCTGCCGGTACACAACCTGAGCTTTAATTCTTATCTGCTGATACATCACGAAAACCGCATCAGGTACCTGTATCGTTGCAGGCACCAGTACACCGGCACCACCCAGACTGATATCTTTCACTACGGCATGACACACAAGGTGAGCCGCACCAAACCACCCCTGACGAGCCAGTTTCACCGCAACGCCATTAGTCTGAATTTCCTTTGGCTGAGATTCATCAGCAGCAAAATACCAGCGGCGATACTTCCTGTTTGCCGCAGAGAATTCTGTCATGGACATTAAGCCTATAAGTTTGTTCTTGTTACTGGCTGATTACGTCTGGCAGCTTCCGCAGCCTGTTTCATCGCCGGACTGTCTTCTGCAGGAGAAAACAGCTGGTTCAGTTCCGCTTCAGCTGACGACGTCAAAATAAGCAGTTCGATACGCCGGTTCTCACTGCTGGTCTTATCCTGTTCGTTAATCAAACGGGTTGAAGCAAATGCAGTTACCTGAGCTACACGATCAGTAGGCATACCGCCTGCAACCAGAACCTGGCGTGCCTGCAAGGCACGATCACCGGATAGTTCCCAGTTACCGTATTGGGTACCACTGAATGAAGTAAAATCGGTATGCCCTGAGATAATCAGCTTATTCTGAATCTTCTTAAGCAGTGGCCCCATACTCAGTAGTAGATCCTCAAAAAAAGGTGTCATTTGCACAGCACCTCTTCTGAACATCTGTTGCTGTTCATTATCCCGGATAATGACTCTCAATCCGGATGGAACAACTTCAACCAACAAATGGTTTTCAGCCATTTGGTCTGCAGCTATCTCCTGGAATGCCTGCAATAGAAGGCTCAGTTCTGAAGGTGAATCAAATTTTCCGTCCAGCACAGAGTTCAGCTTGTCACCTTTACCTGCCATAGGACTACGATCACCTTCCGGCACTTCCAGAAACTCTGACATGCCAGGCACCAGATTCTCAGGCGGAACAGAGTGTGCCGCATCACGTTCAACAATGGAAGGGGTTCCGCCCAAATCTACCGGGAAAGGGCTATTGTCTGGCTGGAACGGGTTAGGGCTGCCATCCAGAATAGAATGTGTCCGCATATAATTGGCGATTTCGGCACGTTCTTTAAGATTGGAAACCTCCAGAATCCACAGCACCATAAAAAATGCCATCATCGCCAGCGTAAAGTCGGCAAAAGCTACTTTCCAGGCACCACCATGCCGCTCTTTGGTATGGCGCCTGCCACGTTTGATAATCACTGGATTCGATCCACTCATCAGGCAGCCCTGTTATTAATCCATTCTTCCATTGTGGTAAAGGAAGGCTTGATATCTTCACTGATTAACTTACGGCCGGAATCTGTTGCAACAATTGCAACATGCCCTTTAGCATGAGAAACCAGAATCGCACGCACGCACTCAAGCAGAGCAGTGTGCTTCTTTACATAGTTCTCCATAGAGGAGCTCAATGGAGCGAGCAGGCAATAACAGCCAAAAATACCTAAGAAAGTACCAACCAAAGCGGCTGCAACATGATAACCAATATTACTCAGTGGTCCATCAAGGTGTTGCATGGTAATAATAATGCCGCCGACAGCAGCCAGAATACCAAAGCCAGGCATGGCTTCTGCAATATTTCCCAGGGCTTCTGATGGTTTTAGCTTTTCCTGCTCCAGCGTATAAATCTCCTGCTCCAACAAGTGATCAAAATCATGGGCATTAATTTTCCCCATGCTCATCAGACGCAGATTATCGCAGACAAAAGTAACCAGATGAGGATGTTCCATTACTATCGGATAAGACAGAAAAATCGAGCTGGTGTCCGGGTTTTCAACGTGTTCGTCCAGTTCACGCATACCTTTGGTTTTTGCCAAATCTAGCAGCTGATACATCAGGATCAGCAATTCACGATATAATTGAGCAGAATCTTTTTCCTTCAGAAACTGGTATTTAATCTGGCTGAGCATTTCTTTCAGCACATAGCTGGAATTACCCACAATCAAAGCACCTAGCCCGGCACCAAAAATAATGATAAATTCCGCCGGCTGCCATAAAGTAGCGGCATTACCACCAGCTATCATAAAACCACCGATAACGGCTCCCAGTACGACAATTAATCCAATGATTTTCTGCATTTTCTCTCTTCCCGGACAGTTACCACTGAGCCAGTTTCCTGGTTAATAATTCCACTGATTGCTTATGCAACTGACAAACTCTGGATTCTGTCAGCTCCAGTACCAGAGCAATCTCTTTCATATTCAGCTCCTGCGTATAATAAAGGTGCAACAACAACCGGTTGCGTTCTGGCAGGGTTTCCATGATTTTCTTCATCGACATTTTCAGCTCCAGCTGTGACATACAGCTACTGCCTAATTGAGCTTCTGATTGTTGCTCCAGCATCAGATCAAGGCTTTCCATTGCTTCAGCCTGATTGACATATTGCAGCTCTGTCAGTGTTTGCGCATCGATTCCCAAGCCTTCGCATAACTCTTCATCAGTTGGCACACGGCCAAGCATTCTGGTCAGCTCGCGGGTTTTATCACGTAAACTATGTGCTTGTTGTCTCAGTTGGCGCGGGCGCCAGTCAGTACGACGGAACTCATCCAGCATGGCTCCTCTGACCCGTTTAAACGCATAAGACTCGAAGTGGTCATCAACATCCCGGCCGTAACGGCGCAGAGCAGTAAGTAACCCCATCAGACCAATCTGCTGAAGATCATCTTTATCGACCATACTGCCAACAAGGCTACGCAGATGCGCAGCAGCCCGTTTAACAAGGTAGCCATATTTCTTCAGCAACACAGTTTCCTGTGCAGCTGACAGCCTGCTGCAACTTTGCTGTTCTGTTTCAGACCATTGGGTTTCTGCCAGCATAACCAGACCTTACTGAATAAAGACGTTAGTGATCAGAAGCTGCTCAATCTGATAACTGAATTTGTTATTACGTAATGCAAGATTAAAACGCTCCAGCAGTGCCTGTTGTACCGCCGGAATATCTGTGAAAGCTTCTTTTACCTGAACATGATTAAACGTTGAAAAATAATCAACCAGAGAATTACGTAACAGCGGAGTAGCTTCATGAATCTGTGGCAGAACTTTCTCATCATGCGTAACCAGAGCCAGCTCCAGCACCAGATAACGGGAATTCTGTTCTGTTGCGATACTAATCACAAAGCGATCCATCGGCTGAAACAAAGGCTTGGAGCTGACAATTTTTGAATCTGCCCCAACCTGACTTTTCTGATACCAAAGCCCTACGCCTGCACCAGCTACAACTAATAAAATGGCACCTACAATCATCAGAACAGTCTTCATATTATTTTTATCCTCTTTCCTAATCTCTTACGCCAGACGGTTAAGCCAGCCTGAGTGCTGCTTATTACCAACCTGTGTTGTTTCCGTCGTCATTGCCGCGATTTCATGCTGCTGTTCAATTTTGTCGCTACCAGCAAAAGACTTGTCTTCCTGCTGCTCATTCTGTTGCCGGACACTTACCTCAATTCCCATATCCTCGCCCATGCGCTGAGATAATGTTTGCCGCAATTGATCAAGATGCTGTTGCATTGCATCCCGTACTTGCTGGCTACTGGCATACAGCTGAACAGTTGTTCTGTCACCTTCCACCGTCACGCTCAAATCAATTGCACCGAGATGAGGAGGATCAAGTCGAATCTGTGCACGCTGAATTTGTTGTCCCAGCTGTAAATGCACTTTATCTGAGAGTAAATGCAGTAATTTCTGCCCCCAGCTGGCACTTTGTTGTCCCAGACTTTCAGCTTTCCACTGGAATGTTGTAGTAGTTGCAGATTGCAGGCTCTGATGATTACTATTTGTAGCAGTGATCGCTTCAGTAACGACCGCCGTTGCGGTTGTTTTTTCAGGGCTCTGCCACTGCTGCAGAAATTGCTGTAATGACAGTACGGGTAATGTCTGGGCAGGTTGCAAAGTTTGACTCTGTGGTGCAGTCACCGTCCCGGTCGAAACGGCAGCCTGCTCACTTTGCCAACGTTGGGCTACTGTCATACCACCATTACCCTGAACCGGTTGCACAACCACTCCTGCAGTATTATTCACTGCTGCAGATATAATTTGTGGTTGCACTTGTTGTAAACCAGCCAGCAGCTCTTCGCTATCTGTAACAGGTAAAACCGTCGCCGGTACATCAACTTTACTTTCAACCATAACCCTATTCAGCGGATGGAGAGTTATTTCTGCCTGCGTTTCTGCGCTTTCAGGTAATACGGGAAATTCAGTAACCTGTTTCTGGGATAGAAGTTCATCAGATACCGGAATTTCTGCTGATTCAGCCAGTACAGAAGATAACAACATATCTGCCGGGAAGTCCGTCAGCATTTCAGTTTGTTGGCTATCGGTCTGATCATCGAAATTACCTGACTGACCGCTATTTGGGATCACGTAATTTGCATTAACTCCTGTCGCCGGACTTTTGGCAGGCAACGTCGATAATGCTACGGCCGGATTCATAGGTGCGCCCCGTCTATTGTTTGCTGATACGCCATAATGCCTTGCTTATTCTTACTTAATGTTTCAATGAGCTGCTCTGTACGCGTCATTTCTGTTTTGGTCAGCGTCAGTACATGCTGATAGGTCTTATGTAAGCTACTCAGCTGAACAGAAAAATGTTGTTTCAGCCCGGCCCGCTCAATTGCTGACAATAACTCCATCAGTTGGTTATCCAGCCTGCGTAACTGTTGCCATTGCTGTTGCTTTACTGCCAGCAGGAAATGCTGTTGCAGTGACATCAGGCGTTTAGAAAACTCCGCTATCTGTTTTGGACCTGTCTGCTGCACCGTTATACCTCTGCTAAGTACTGTTAAACGCCGACTACATACATCCTGCATCTTCCGTAGGGGCAGAGCTCTGACTACACCCCATGCTCCATGGGTATAAAGCGTCAATATTTGTAAAGAATGTAATAGCAACTATCAGGCCACAACATAAGGCAATGATATTTAATGAATTAAATAAATTTTAAGATAAAAAGCGGAAGCGTTACTTCCGCTTTATCGGAAGCTTCCTCTGGCAATTTCCTTATTGAAACAGCATCAGATATAAAAAAACCGCTGCAAAGCAGCGGTTTCTGGAACAATATGATTTGGTAGAAACAAAAAACTCAACTTGCAGGAGTAATTCCCTGCCAGCCTTCCTGTAAATTAGTCATAATGACACGTACTGTATCAATATAAGTTAAATCATTTTTCATACTGGCTTGCAACAGAGCCTGCCCGCAGTGCTGATATAACCGCTGCATATTAATAGCAACCTCACCACCATTTTCTGTATCAAGAGACGCATCCAGACCGCTTAGTATCTTCAGTAATTTTTCAATACCTGCTGCTTTCTTATCATGTCGTCTGGCGCTGATATGGCCTTCCACCCGGGCAAGCTCATCCAGAAAGCCATCAAATAGCATCAGTACTAATTTATGAATATCAGCACCCGCTGCTTTACCTTCTACAGCTGTGTTTTTATAAGCGCTATAACCACTACCAAAGTCCAACATTATTATTTAGTCCTAAAAGCCCAATTGCCCCATTGATGTTTCAAGCTGAGCAATTGTAATCTGCATTTGTGTAAATTGCGTCAGATAACGGCTATATCGCTGTTCCATTGAATAATCATGACGCTCGCGTTTCTTGGCGATCATATCCAGGCTCGCCTGCAGTGTTTTTTGTTTCTCACTGATGATACCGCCACGAGTCTTTGTATAAGGCTCAATAGTGGTTTCCAGTCTGGCGATAAGACCATTATCGCCGGTCAGCATACTTTCCAGAGCCTGGGGTTCTTCACTCAGTGCCTTTTCAAATTTGCTGCTGTTAATCGACAATTTACCAAAACGATCAAATTCCAAACCAATAGCGTTCAGGGTTTTGCCT
Organism: uncultured Pseudoalteromonadaceae bacterium; assembly: GCA_964643585.1. Classification (GTDB taxonomy): domain Bacteria; phylum Pseudomonadota; class Gammaproteobacteria; order Enterobacterales; family Alteromonadaceae; genus Alishewanella. The sequence goes on along the minus strand of CAZXTH010000005.1, from coordinate 17,758 downwards.
TCTATTTCACCCTGAAATGCCGCCCGGAACTGGCTTTGCAAGCCTTTCGCCATAGAATCTTTTTTCAGACTCTCATTTGTGGTCAGAGTATTCATGATGCTGTTATATTCATCAACAAACTTCTGCATATTCCCTTTAATTGCAGCCTGGTCCTGTCCAATCGTAATACGGATTGGGCTATCACCAGCAGTTTGTGCTTTAACCAGATCAAGCGTTACTCCCTCAATCGTGTCTTCCAGTGTATTACTGGCTGAAGTCACAGGGATTGCAGTATCTGAACCCAGGCGGATAATCGCATCCTGAGCTTTTTTCAATTCTTGCTTATTATCCAGTGCAGTTACGATATTTGCACCGGTGGCATCAGTGCCCGGAGTAAAATTGAGTGCAATTTCATTAGCTGCACCACTATCTTCACTGGTAACAACCAGATAAGTTTCTGTTCCACTGCGCATTAACGTAGCACGAACACCTTCATTAGCCGGGTGATTGTTAATTGCTTTGGCTAAATCAGCTACTTTGGCTCCGGCAGGTAAGGAAGATAAATCAACGGTAAATTCTTCACCAGCCAGACTAATACTAAATTCACCATCAGTTGGCAAAGCACTGTCGGCGTCAAACGAAATGGCAAGTTGATGGTTCTGTGCCAGTTGCTCTACAAAAATATCGTATACACCTGCTACAGCTTTACTACCGGCAGACACTTTAATATTGCTGTCACTGGTACTGGTTGCCGTATTTTTCAGCAGCCCGTCATCACCACGGTAACTCTTCAAGTTAGTCAGAAAGCTGCTTAAACTGGTTTGCAGGCTTTTTATCGCGGTCAGTTGGCCATTAAAACGGTTATATTGGGCAGATAAAACCTTATCCTTACCTGCACGATCAATCTGCGTATACTGGTTTGCCAGTTGCGCAGGGTCTATAGCCATATAAGACATAATGTTTCGCCTTCTGATAAAGTAGCCTGCCACAAAATATGTGGCAGGCAATTACACGATAAATACTGTTGCAATAAACGTAAGTGTTTATTAACGCAGCAGAGAACCGATCATCTGAGTAGAGCTGTTTGCAGCAGTCAGCACAGAGATACCTGAGTTCAGTAACAGCTGTTGCTTGGTCATGTTAGAGGTTTCTCTGGCGAAGTCTGCATCCAGAATCTGAGAAGCAGAAGCCTGAGTATTTTCCAGCATGTTAGTTACGTTGTTTGCAGTGTGGTCCAGACGGTTCATTGTAGCACCGAAAGAGGCACGGGCTTCACCGATTGAAGTCAGCAATGCATCAACGTTAGTCATTGCAGCCTGAGCACTAGCCTGATCTTCAATATCATCAAAATCACCAATCGCATCAGTAATAGCAGTAATATCGTCAGATACATCAACTGCTAATGTTTCGTCAGTGCTTGAACCAATCTGGAATGTCACTTCAGCTGTGAATTTACCACCTGTTCCGAACAGGTTAGTACCTGCACCATAGTTGGTATTTTCCATGATGCTGGTTAATTCTGCAGTCAGCGCAGTAACTTCTTTATTGATTGAAGTATATTCAGAAGTGCTGTTCGTGCCGTTAGCTGCCTGGGTAGACAGTTCTTTAATACGGTAAGCAATGTTGGTCATTTCTTCAAACGCACCTTCAGCTGTTTGCAGCATTGAGTTTGCGTTGTTGATATTATAGATAGCTGCGTCTTGGCCGCGAGCCTGCGCGTTCAGACGGGTAGCGATTTGTAAACCGGCAGCATCATCTTTTGCTGAGTTTACACGGAAGCCTGAGCCTAAACGCTCTAACGCTACAGATAAAGTATTGTTAGTGCGGTTCAGTTGGTTCTGAATAGAATTAGAAGCTGCATTTGATTGAATTGATAAAGCCATCATAAGTCTCCTGTGTTTGATGCTCATGGCTATAAAGCGACTCCCCTTTTATGGAACTGAAATTTTTTTGATTAAAGTTCACAGGAAGTTATTGTTCACTTTTTAACAACGCCGCACCGGGAAAATATCTGCGTTATACTGGCATTTAAATTGATCCTTTTTTTCGCAAAACCAGTAATAACCGACAGCGGGCATTCAGCTATATTAAGTATATTGGCTCAACATACTCCAGATTACCCACCATTTAATGTTGTTGTTCAGAGGAAATCTCACCATGTTATTCAATAAACACCTGAAACTTGAAATATCAGAACTGCGTGAGAAACTGTCATCGCTGGAACAGGTTCGGGAAAGTCTTGATATCGAGATGCTATCGTTGCGACTTGATTCAACAGGCACGATTATCACCGTCAACAGATTATTTGAAACAGAAATGGGCTATTCTGCCAATAGTCTTAATAATCGTTCTTTGCTGCAGCTTGTTCCTGCAGATAGCCAGAATACCGAACACTTCCGCAAATTAAAGGATGCCATCCAGTATGGAAAGCATTGGGCCGGGGCTATTGAGATTCTGCGGGGAAATCAGGAAAAAGCCTGGTTGCGAGCCATTGTTCAGCCAATCAAAAACAGCAATGGCGCCATTACACATATTTCGGTTTATGGCAGTGATTTGACACGTACCATCGAAACCTCCAGAGAATATGAAAACCTTATCAATGCATTACAACGTTCTACAGCAGTAATAGAGTTCAGTCTGGACGGCCATATTCTGACAGCTAATCAACGGTTTCTCAGCGCTATGGGCTACAGCCTGGAGCAGATCAAAGGGCAGCACCACAGTATATTTTGTGAAGAAAAAGAGTACCAATCAGCCAGTTACCGTGCTTTCTGGCAAAAACTGCAAAAGGGAGAGTTTATTGCTGATCGGT
>CAZXTH010000005.1:1604-14957 GCA_964643585.1 uncultured Pseudoalteromonadaceae bacterium | reverse complement strand
AGCGACTGGACAGCAAAGGCAATATTGTCTGGCTGGAAGCATCTTATAACCCTGTGGCAGATGCCAGCAACCATTTCTATAAAGTCGTAAAATTTGCCACCATTATTACCGAACAAATTAACCGGGAGCTTGCGGTTGCAGATGCGGCAGATGTTGCCTTTGAGATATCTCAACATACAGATGAAAGTACCCGTAAAGGTAATCATGTCGTACAACAAACCATAACGGTTATGCAGGATCTCGCTAAGAAAATGGAACAAGCCGTAAAAGAGATTACTGAACTGGATAACCAATCACAGCAAATAGGCGCTATCGTTAAAAGCATAAGCAGCATTGCAGACCAGACAAATTTATTAGCTCTGAATGCTGCTATTGAAGCAGCAAGAGCAGGAGAGCAGGGACGGGGATTCGCAGTGGTTGCCGATGAAGTCAGACAACTGGCAAATCGCACCAGTCTGGCAACGAAAGAAATCGCTGACGTGGTATCCCGTAATCAGGCTCAAACAACAAAAGCTGTTGCAACAATTAATGAAGGAAAAGCCCATGCTCAGCAAGGTGTTGAACTGTCAGCTGAAGCAGGAACAGTTATTGTCGAGATTCAGGAAGGTGCAAAACAGGTTGTTGAAGCGGTTGGTCAATTTGCTAATAAACTATCAGACAATTAGCAAATAGAACTCCGGAGTTGTGTTAACAGCAAAAACACCCGCTCCGGACTTTCTGGATTACTGAGATAAGCCAAACTCTACCAGATTTCGGGTAACATTCGCTTGCGCCATTACTGCAGATATGGCAGTAGAGCTGCCCGAAGACATTCCCATGCGTAATTGCTGACTGATGTATTCAAGCTCATCTGTATTTTCAACTGTAACACCCTGAGCTTGTTGTAATTGTGCGGCAAGCCCTTGTCGCTGACTTTGAATTTGCATCAAAGACTCTTTCAGACGTTGTTGAACATTCTGAATCTCAGCACGATAAGCCTGGATACTTGCAGCCCGTTCAGCACTCTGGCTCAATGCGGTAAGAGCACTATCAGGCTGCTGTAATTGCACTGAAACCGGGTTACCGGCAGCAATACGAACACCTTCACCTGACATTAACCAAGGTTCCTGCAGCTTACGCGCATTTTGTTGTTCAGTGGAAAAGTGCAGGCGCTGTTGCTGATCAAGCTTGACGCTGATTTGCTGTGGAGCAAATGCCTGTTGTAAAGCCTGTAAATTCTCTTCTGTACTTTGTCCAGCGGGTAGCTGCACGCTGACCGCATTCCCGGTGCGTCCCAGCAGAATCTGAATATATTCAGGCTGCCGTCGCTCAGAGACAAGATCGACTTTTGCCAGATAACGGCTGATAGCTTCTGCAGTATTGGGTCTGGGCTCCAGCTGAGAGGTCAATTCAGAGCCGCGTTGCTGCACTACACGATCAAGTTGCTTTAGCTGTTTCTGTGCTTGCTGTTGCTGCACTTCAGAAAGTGGAGTACCTGTTGGTCCGGTTAACTGCCGCTTTAGTTGTTCAAGACCGTTATATACCTGGCGAACACTGCGCTCAGCCTGGTCTTGTCGTGTAAGCTGTTTACTGATATCGGCAGCAACTCCCCAGCGGGTAAGAACAGCAATCTGCTTTGATTCACGGGATGCTTTACCAGAAGTAGCAGCAGATGAAGCAGTCTCAGTGTTATTTACTGTTGCAGAAGCGCCTGACGCACCCGACTGGCTGATCGGCTGGGTTACAAGTGCTTTATCAGTACTGCTGTTTATCTGCATAATAGCCCCCTATCCTGCTATCTCATATGTACGAGAATAGCGACAACTTAGTCACACTGGCATAAACCTGCAACGATGACTCATATGCAGCTAAGGTTTCATTTAAATGAACATAGGTAGCCGCATAATCCACTTCACGAATGTCATCACGCAAGTTGGTAGTAAATAGTGAAATCTCACTGTTACCTGTTTCAAGTTCATCCAGCGAGGCAACAATACCACCAATTTTGGTTAGTTGCTGTGAAACATCAGCCAGAAAAACAGAAATAGATTCCAATGCTGCACGGGATTCATCACCCGCTCCGGTAACAGGCGGGTTAGCCAGAAAATCCAGATAAGTACGGATCTCATTCAGAAAAGTCGCATTAGGCGCCAGATCACTGCCAAGAATATTGCTAGCTACCGATGAATTATCAGATACTGCGACATTACGTACTCTGCTATCCCCTTCAAAAGAGAAAGTATTTGCACCTGCATCATACTGAAACGGCATCACATCAATTTCGCTGCCAGAGAAATAATAACGGCCATTACCATCTTTGGCATTTAAAGCATCAACAATACCCTGAAACAGCACTTCCATTTCCTGCCCGTAAGCCTGTAACTCAGGTACACCATTAGAGTCGTTAGCCGCAGAAGTTGCTTTGTGCTGCATAGCATTCAACAGGTTCACAATACTGTTTAACTGAGTTTCCTGTTGTTCAAGGTTATACTGCACAGCAGTCATATTGTTACTGTACTGCTTCAGTGTTGCCAGCTCTGCATCCAGAGTCAGTAACATTACCGCTCCTAATGGATCATCTGATGGCTTAAGTATCCGCCGGTTAGTTGCCAGCTGAATTGAAGCATTACTGTATTCAGCAGTATTTTGCTGAATAGTCCGGATGGTATTCAAGTGATATTGATGAGTACTTACACGCATATCAGTTCCATCCCTTAAAACATATTAATCAGCGTTTTAAACATCTGATCAGCCGTACTGATCACTTTGGCATTCGCATCATAAAGCTTTTGATACAGCAGAATACTCGCTGCTTCTTCGTCCAGATTCACACCACTCAGGTTATCACGGGCAGCAATCGCATTATCATTCAGAATCAGGGCTGCTTTAGCACTGGACTGAATTTGTTTACTCTGGATTGCCAAATCCCCGATCAACACATCATAGCCTGCTGTCGAACCATTCATGCTATTAATAATATTAGCAATATTACCATTGTCACCTTTACCACCTGACGGAGCACCAGCGTCATTACCTCTGAACGCTAGCTCATCAGTTGTTATATCAGTAATACGAATAGTGCCTAAAGGATCAGCCGGGTTGTAGGCGAACAAGGGGCGGCCAGGATCATCATTTAAATCAAAGCCATCCGCCAGAGCGTTATTCACCGAGTCTGCGATCGTCACAATCAAACTATTCAGACTATCTCTAACCGGCTGTAAAATATCAGAAGCAACTGACAGCAAACCACCAATACGGCCACCTACAGCACCAGACAAAGGAAAATCCTGATTGTTAAATGTTGCTGTAACAGCGCTACCATTCACGCTCAGCGTTGAAGATTTTGAACCAATGATCAGGGGGGCACCATTCAGAGCTGTCACATTAACCGTACCATCAGCCTGATTCAGCACATCAATACCAATATAGGAAGATAATTCGGTCAGAATTTCTTCTCTGGCGTCTTTAAGTTGTGCCGTTGGCTCTCCGAGAGCCTGAGCCTTACTTATTTTTGCGTTGAGGTCTGCAATCTGGCTGGTTAATGAACTGGCATTATCAGATAAATCGCTCAGCTCTTTACTCAGCTTTAACTGTTGCCCTTCTAAAGCACCATTAATCTGGGCCAGTTTCTGTGCCAGTGCATCAGCTGAAGAAATAAACTGCTGGCGGTATGCCGGCGATTCGGGTGTTGCAAGAGCAGCATTAAGAGCTGTCTTCATATCAGCCACAGAATTATTCAGGTTAAGAGACTCTGTACCGAGCAATTCTTCATGGTAACCAAGGTAAGTCTGAAATCCCTGATAATAATTAAGATCTGCCGATGTACGCCAGATATCATTATTCAGGTAATCATTAACGATACGGTCAATTTTCGTTACTTTCACACCATTCAGGCCACCACTGGCAGTATCCAGATAAACCGTCTGGCGGCTATAACCTTTTACGGCTGCATTAGCGGTATTCTGTCCGGCGACAAGCAAGCCGGCATTAGCAGCATTAAGGCCTGAAACAGCATTAAGCAACATACTCATTGTTTATATTCCTCTGTGCGATACGGCACCAGAAGCGGTTGGGCGAAAGCACTGTTCTGATAATCCTGAACCGCCAGCTCTGGTGACACAATTTGCGCCTGATCGTTACTAGCGACGGAATCTGATAGCTGCTTAAATTTATTTTCATTCTCTGCCAGATAATCTCCCATCTGACGAACAATGGTTTCAGCCAACCCAGCTTGTTTTGTTGATGCCAGAGACTGAGCCAGCTGAGCATCATACATATCGCGGAACAATTGCTGATCTTTACTGGAAAATAAGCCATGGTCTCCAGCCATTGTGTCCGTTACTGCATGCATATTCTTCAGCACCATTTGCAGAAAAACGGCTTCAAATTGTTCTGCAGCTTTATACAAGCTTTCTGTCTGAGTAAGATTGGCATGAATTGTTTGGCTCTGGACCGGATCAAATGCCAGAGTCTGTGCGCTATCTATTTTCATATATGGCCTTAAATAACCAGTAGATCGGCATCTAATGCACCAGCATTATCTAATGCCATCAGTATGGACATCAGCTCAGCGGGAGTGGCTCCCAGACTATTGACCGCGCTGACAATATTCTCAAGTGAAGTACCCTCTGGCCACAGCATCATGTTCGCTTTTTGCTGGTCAACCGTAATACTGCTGTCTTGTACCGGCACAGTGGTTCCTTGCGAGAAAGGCAAAGGCTGAATAGCCCCCTGCTGCTCTGTAATGGTAATTGTCAGGCTGCCATGGCTGACAGCGGCCCGCTTTACCCGCACCATATCGTTCATCACAACAGTGCCGGTGCGGCTATTAAAGACTACTCTCGGACGGTGACTGCCTTCTTTAACTTTGATGTCCTGTAATATAGACATAAATGTATTGCGGCTGTCAGGATCGAGCGGTGCACTTAATACCAGCCGCCCTGCGTTTTCGGCTCTTGCAACCTGAGGCCCGAAAACGTCATTCACGGCATTCACCACATTACGGGCAGTCTGATAATTCGGCTGCTTCAGATTGAGGATAACTTCCGGATGCTGTTGCAGCATGTCATTGACCGAACGCTCAACGATGGCGCCATTAGGAATAATACCCGCAGTAGGAATATTTACAGTTACAGAAGAGCCACTCTGTCCGGTAGCATTCAAACCACCAACAACCAGATTGCCCTGTGCCAGCGCATATACACGGCCATCAACACCGCGTAACGGTGTCAGCATCAGGCTGCCACCCTGCAGACTTTTAGCATCACCCAGTGACATGATAGTGACATCAATAGTCTGCCCCGGACTTGCCATCGGTGGTAAATTGGCCTGAACCGCAACTGCTGCAACGTTTTTAGAACGCGGTAACGTGCTTTCATCAAGCTGAACACCAAACTGTTTCAGCATATTATTCAGTGACTGGGCAGCAAAACGAACCTGGGTTTTGTCACCAGAACCAGGTAAACCAACCACCAGGCCATAACCCACTAACTGGTTATCCCGAACACCCTGTACATCTACGATATCAAGTAACGGGCGACTTGCAGCCTCTGATGCAGCAGCAAAAAACCCGGCAATGCATATGACTAATATGGAACTTAACTTATTCATCATGCTTCTGCCCGTTTAGAAAGGATTAATGATATTGAACAGGCGGGTAAACCAACCCGGCCGGTTGTTATCAGCCAGCATTCCTTTGCCGGAATAACTTATTCTGGCATCAGCAACGCGCTGGGAAGAAACCCGGTTTGTGACATCAATATCTTCAGGGCGAACCAACCCTTGCAGACGAATATACTCATCGCCCTGATTCAGTTGTATCCACTTTTCGCCCTGAATAACCAGTGCGCCGTTTGGCAGGACTTCCGTAACTCTGACAGTAATGGAACCCCGCAGAAAATTCTGCTGGCTGGCACTGCTTTCACCATCAAACTGCTGCTGAGCACGCAATTGCATTGCCAAATCTGACGTATTCAGGTTACCAATCAGAGGCACACCAATATTCATATTGGTGTTACGGTCCATTGAAGTATCAGCACTTTTGCTTGATTGGGTCCGCTCATTCAGTTCAACTGTCAGGATATCGCCTACCCGGTAAGCCCGTTTGTCTTCATATAAAGTGAACATGTAGCGATCACTGTACAGGCTGCCATACTGGTGCACCGGTACAGGTTCTTCCGCAGTACGCTCAGCTACTATTTGCTCCCAGTTTTCATGTTCAACAGCTTCGTAGCTGTTACTGCTACAACCACAGAGCACAGATAGCAATAAAACAAATAATAGCGTTCTCATAGCGTTATAGACTCTGGTTAATAAAGCGCAGCATTTCATCAGCTGCCGATACTACTTTGGCGTTCATTTCATAAGCACGTTGTACAGCAATCATACTGACCATTTCGTCCACAACGTTTACGTTAGAACCTTCAATGGTGTTTTGCTGTAGCTGCCCAAGCGCATCCTGGCCAGGAACACCTTCAAGAGGTTCGCCTGATGCAACAGTTTCACGGTATAAATTACCGCCCAGAGCTTCCAGACCAGCCAGATTCACAAAGTTAACTAACAGAATCTGGCCCAGTTCAACCGGTGCAGCATCACCCGGAACAGCGGCTGTAACAGTGCCATCTGAACCAATAGTGACGTTAGTTGCATTCTCAGGAATAACAATGTTTTGTGCCAACGGTAAACCATTGCTGTTAACCATTAACGACTCTGCATTCAGCTGGAACTGGCCATTGCGGGTATAAAGAATTTCACCGGCCGGGCTTTCAATCTGGAAAAAACCTTTACCACTAACAGCAACATGTAACTGGTTATCAGATGTTTCAAAATTACCTTCAGTGAAAATCTTCTGAGTACCGTTAATCCGGACACCTGTTCCCACCTGAATACCAGATGGCACCATATTCAATTCATCTGCCTGCGTACCCGGCTGACGCTGAACCTGATAAAACAAGTCTTCAAATGCTACCCGGTCTTTCTTAAAACCTGCTGTTGCAACGTTCGCCAGGTTATTAGAAATAGTGGTCATGCGCATATCTTGCGCTGCCAGACCTGTTTTACTTACCCATAATGCTGCGTTCATAAAATATATTCCTGTTAGCTATCGCCACTGATCAGCTTATTACCGGTGGTTGCCAGCTCATCTGCGGTTTTCATCATTCTGATATTCATTTCAAACTGGCGGCTGATATCCAGTGTACTGACCATCTGCTCCACTGCATTAACATTGGAGCCTTCCAGCATCCCGGTACGAAGGCTGGCAAGGTCATCCAGTGGCAGAATGTCAGCATTCTGAGGACGAAACAGACCATCAAGACCTTTCAGCATAGGGTTCTCACCTGCGGTTACCAGCTTAATACGGGCATCCTGAGCAATAACACCGCCACCAACAGGCAGTAAATTAACAGTACCGTCCGGGCTGATATCAATATCGCCAAACTCAGGTAAAACAATATTGCCGTCTTCGCCGACAATCTGGTAACCATTGACAGTAAGTGCTCCATCAGCACTCACCTGCAAGTTACCGGCACGGGTATAAGCTTCATTACCGGCAGCATCAACAACAGAAATAAATGCACCGCCATTAAGCGCGACATCCAAATCCCGCCCGGTCTCCATTACCGGCCCATCATTCAGGCTGGTATAAACTGGCATCATTTGTGCTTGATAGCGGGTACGATAACCGTTACCGGCTATCATCATGGCTTGTGCCTGTTCGATGTCCGCTTTAAAACCCGGAGTATTAACGTTAGCCAGATTGTTCGCAGTAATCCGCAGCGCCGTCTGATTCAGCTCAGCCCCGGATACCGCGGTATATATCAGCCTTTCCATACTGCTTCCTTATCAGGTTGCGCTGAACAGAATCTGCATCATTTCATCTGCAGTACTGATCGTTTTGGCATTAGCCTGATAGTTCTGCTGGAACGACATCAGGTCAACTAACTGCTCACTAATATTCACGTTTGAGCCCATATAGCCACCCGCCAGCACAGTACCGTAACTTCCGTCAGCGGGAGTACCCAGTAAAGCGTTACCTGATTCAGCCGTTGCATACCAAACAGTGTTATTACCGTTTTGCAGGCCATTAACGTTAGCAAAAGAAGCCAGCACAACCTGCCCTTGCAGACGTGTTGCACCATTAGTAAAGGTGGCATATACCCGACCATCTTCAGCTACCGCAACCCCGGCAAATTCACCTGAAGTGAAACCGTCTGGTTTATTGGTATACATTGAAAAACCGCTACCAAACTGGGTACTGTTGGTGTAATCAATTGTGAACTCCAGATCTAAAGCGCCGGTACCTAATGTCGCCGCAGTGATGTTAACCGTGGCCGGTGCAGCTGGAGTTAACAACTGGCCATTGCCATCAAATGTCATTGCTGTTGTCGCAGGAGTCGTCAGAGGTGCCCCGTTCAGGTAATTCACTACTTCCCAAGCATTAGCGCCCGTATGACGGAAATACTGAGTCAGAGTGTGGCTGTTACCCAAAGAGTCAAATACTTCAGATGACTGAGAGAAGTTATAGGTATCACCCAGCAATGGATCAAAAACTGTAGCGGCAGGAATAACATCACTTGCACTGCTCAGGTTTAATGCAAAATTAATATTGCCTGTAGCCTGAGCCGGAATATTAGCTGCTTCAATTCGCAGGTCAGTTAAAATACCTGGTACCAGGTTTTCATTTTCATCTACACCGTACCCCTGCAAACGATTACCGTGAATATTAACAATGTACTGATCAGAGTTAGTTCTGAATTGACCTGCCTGCGTATAAGCCGTTCTGCCATTTTCAGTAATAACAAAAAAACCTTTACCGGTAATCGCCAGATCCAGATCATTACCTGTACTGACCAGATTGCCCTGCGTAGAAAAGTTTTCATTTACGCCGCTTAATGCCACACCACCACGCTGGCCACCGTTATAAACAGCAGCAAACTCTGAACTGGCAGTTTTGTAACCTGCCGTCGATGAGTTGGCAATGTTATGACTGGTTACTTCCAGCGCACGCTGAGTGGTATTCAATCCACTTAATCCGATATTAAACATTGACATAGCAATAATTCCTTAGCTGTTACTTTTTGCAGTAAGCTGGTTAATATCGAACAGGGCATGATTACCCAGGCCATTAACCTGCAAGATTATGTCGTCTTTAGAAGCACCAACAGAAATTCGTTCTACTTCGCCACTGAGCATGGTTCCCAGGGCTAAAGGTCGGCCTTCAACGGTTGCAGTAGCTACCACGTAATAACCGCCAGCCTGTTGTTCTGAGAATTCAAAGCGCAATGTACCAACGCCGCTATAAGGCAGATTTTGTTCTTCCACCAGTTTGCCGTCGCTGTCATATAGCTTGATGGTGACAGCATCCGCATCAACACCAAGGTTAACCGCACCACTTACTTTACCTGGCTGTTCCAGCATTACCGTATCAGCAGAAACATCTACCATCTTTCCAACCAGAGAAGTTGCTTCAAGTGCTTGCAGGCTATCCATAAAGGACAGACTTTTTTCTGAATTAATTTTCAAACTCTGTAAGCTTTCAACACTGGCAAACTCTGCCAGTTGACTGACATATTGAGTGCCATCCATGGGGTTCAGCGGGTTCTGGTGACTGATCTGAGCAACCAGCAATTCCAGAAACATGTTAGAAAGCCCTTCAGCAGATGTATCGTTAGTGGCCACTTTCTGGTTACTGGTATTGGTGTTGTAAACGTTACTGTTATTGCTGGTACCACTTACTGCACTCATTCTGCTACCCCTTACTGTCCAAGCCGCAGAATGCTCTGCTGCATACTGTTGACCCGCCCCATGACTTCTACCGAAGTCTGGTAACTGCGTGAAGCCGCCATCATGTCAGCCATTTCATCCAGCACATTCACGTTTGAATAGAAAACGTAGCCATCCTGATTTGCCAGAGGATTATTAGGTTCGTAACGTTGTTCAACCGTTCGGTCAGAACTGGTTACGCCTAACATTTGTACCTGAGCAGATAAGTTCTGATTTTCGGTAGTCTGAGAATACAAAGCTGCAAACACAGGCTTCAAAGCACGGTACGCACCAGCTTCTGTCGACGAAGCGGTATTGGCATTAGCCAGATTCGATGCAATGGTATCCAGTCGCATCACCTGAGCACGCATTGCGCTGCCACTGACATCATAAATAGATGAAAAAGACATGCTTATAATTCCCCTTTGATGGCTTTATTCAGGCCACTGATTTTCATATTCAGGAATGTCAGACTGGTCTGAAAATCCATCGCATTGGCGGCGAAATTTGCCTGCTCAATATTCAGCTCGGCAGTATTGCCATCTGCAGCTGCCTGATAAGGAATACGGTACTTCAGTTCATGGCCGATTTCGGCAGGATGATACGGACGGCTATTACCCGCTTTAAGGCTGGATTCAACATCTGCCATCACACTTTTATAGTCAATGTCGCGGGCCTTAAACCCAGGAGTGTCGACATGAGCCAGATTGCCTGCAATAATTTCAGCTCTGTCCAGGCGCAGTTGTAAAGAAAACGGGTGAATGCCCAGCGCTTTATCAAAAAAATTCACCTTTGCCTCACTGAATCGTTATTTGTTAGTCTGGGGTAGTTATATCAAGCTCTGTGCCAAACTTTAAAAATGGTTTTATTCAATGAGTTACATAAAAAACAATGTCAGACACTATAAAAATGCGGAAGCAAAACTTCCGCTGCGGAAGCTGCTTGTTTTCCTGCTGTTATGTATTCTTCCGTTAAGCAGCCATGCTGCTGACAGCAGTGAACTTGAACGTCAGCTACGCCAACACATCAATCAGGAAATTGATCGCTTTACCAAACAACTTGGCGTAAAGGATAGCCGGCGTAACATTGAACTGTTTCTACCCCGCGGTATAGAGAAAATGGCGGTCTGTAACAACCTGCAAATATCCCGACGCCAGCCATCTGAAGCGCCATGGGGGCGAATCAGTTACAGCTTGTCCTGCCAGGCACCATCCAACTGGCAAAGTCGTGCTACAGCACGAATCAGTGTCTGGCTGGATCTTGTTGTTGCTCAAAGAACATTGGAGCGGGAAGAAGTACTCACGGCAGATATGCTGGCAATAAAAACCTTTGATGTCAGCCAGATAAACCACGGATTGGAATTTGATCCTGCCAGCCTGCTCGGTATGAAAATCAGACGACGGATTAATGCCGGACAACCTGTCGCCCGGCACTTGCTGCAAAACGCTTACCTGGTCAGCAATGGTAGCCAGGTCACTATTCGAATCAGCCAGGATGGTTTTCAGGCAAGTACCAGAGGTAACGCGCTTGCCGATGGTCAGTTGGGAGAAAGAATTAAAGTTCAGAACCTTTCATCAGGCAAGGTTATCGAAGGTGTGGTAATTGGTGAGAATTTAGTCGAAGCTGACAGCAAAAGAAATTAAAGTTACACAATTAGTATGTCGCTATTTCCCATCAGACGGGAAAATTCTGGAATATACAGACATGAACATAGATCCAAACGCTAAACTGCAGCAGATTTCACCGAGCAGCAGAGTCAGTACAGAACAAGGCAACCGCCAGCAGCAACCAGCGGCATCTCCGGTTTTGCCTGCAGCAGATGGCAATCAGGTCAGCGCTTTTAGTAAAACGGTTGAGAGTACTTTTCAGTCGCTATCTGAAGCAGAAGTTGTTGATATCAAAAAAGTGCGTCAGTTGCAGCAAGCAATTATCACCGGTACTCTGCCGATGGATGACGACTCACTGATTGATGCTATTCTGGAAATGCATAAAAAATGAGTGCGCATGAGTTGAAGAGCTTTATCACTAACCTGCAGCAGGATCTGAAACGGCTTGATAAGCTTAACGAGCTGTTTGATAAGCAATATGAACTGATGAGCAGCAAGCAGAGTCTTCAGCTTGAGCAACTTAATGAGCAGGCAATGGAGTTACTTCAGGCCATCCAGCATAGCCATCTCCAGCGAGAGCAATGGCTTAATACTCTGGGCCTGAAAGCTGACCGTAGCGGTATCAGCCTATTACTGGAAAAATTACCAGAGTCGTTACGGCAGGCTACCAGCAAACTGCTGGAAGAGCTGACCTTAAAATCCCGTTTATGTCATGCACAAAATGAAAGAAGCGGTCAGCTGCTGGCCAGCCAGCGCCAGTTAATGCAAAAACTCACCGGTTTGAATACCAGAACCAGTTATCCCGGTATGCCTCTGTAGAACCAGCCGGGCACAGTATACAGGATTGATGTTATGAGCCTCTTCAATAAAACGCCTTTACCGGAAAATGGTGGCAATACCACAACGATTATTTCCCAGGGCTGCCAGCTGAATGGCGAATTAAACCTTAACTGCAATATTCAGATCGATGGATTGCTGCATGGTGATGTTCGTACTGAACGTACCGTAATCATTACTCAAACCGGCCAGATTCAGGGTGATATCTACGCAGACTGTATTATTATCAAAGGGCTGGCCGAAGGCCATTTCTATGCTAATCATATGGAAATACTGCAATCAGGCCAGGCTTATGGCACTATTCATTGCGATGATCTGAGCATAGAAAAAGGCGGCCGCTTTGTTGGTGAAACACAACTCAGTAACCAGAAAGATATTGCAGCATTGCAGGCACCTCTTAAGCAAGGTTCTGGCAGCTGAATCAATATTGCGTTTTAGCAGCTTATATCCGAGGTTAGCTTGCCACTGTTAGTAATCTCTCCTGTATTATTGCTTTTTGTTGCGCAGTTGCTTTTTCCGCAACATAGTATTTTCCAGTCGGTACCTTTCCCCATTACAGCATATGCTGTAATGGGTTTGGTTATTTTACTGGCAGCAGTAATGAGACAGCTGGACTGGCTCTACTGGCTTGCTTTGTTAGGCAGCCATTACTGGGTGACTCAAAATGGTTTACAACAACCGCTGAGCGATCCCGAAGTCGCTGCGCTCTATTTCTTTTTGCCGTTGTTGCTGTCAGTCGTCATGATCATGTTAAGCCTGCTTCCCAAACCACCACTACTGACTGCCGGAGGTGGTTTCCTGCTGCTGGTAATCATTTTATTGCCATTCAGTTTGCTACATATTCCGCTGGCGGCAACCATGGAAGCCCTCAATCTGGGAACTGTTTTGCAAAGCCGGCCATTTGAAAGCCTTTTTGTAAACTGGGCTCAATTGTGGTGGATTGCTCTTATTGGCTGTGGCTGGATGGCAATAATGAGCTTTAATCATGTGAAGTCAGCACATTGGGGCCAATTCAGTTGCTGGTTGGCCATTATGTTGTTTTATGTTTTTATTCAGCACCCGGATATCTCTGGCTGGGCTTCTCTGGCGGCATCTCTTAGCTTGCTCTTTACGCTATCCATTCAGATGTTACATCTGGCGTATATTGACGAACTCACTCAGTTGCCCC
>CAZXTH010000005.1:0-1594 GCA_964643585.1 uncultured Pseudoalteromonadaceae bacterium | reverse complement strand
GGGCACTAATGGCTCACCTCAAACGCCTGGGCCGTAACAGCGCAGTAACCATGCTGGATGTGGATCATTTTAAAAAATTCAACGATACCTGGGGCCATGATACAGGAGACCAGGTATTACGCTTATTAGGTTCAGTGCTCAGTGATGTCAAAGGTTATACGCCTTACCGCTACGGTGGTGAAGAATTTACTCTGGTTTTCAGTAATAACAAAAAAGACCAGCTTGAACAGATCCTGGAAGAAGTACGCGAAAGAGTCGCCAGTTATCCGTTAGTTATCAGACAATCCGAGCGACCAAAAGATGAAACTCAGGGCAAAGAACAGCGGGGCAAAACAGCAGATAAAAAAGTCGTTAATGTCACCATCAGCCTCGGTTGTGCCATAAGGCAACAGGGAGAAAAACCCGAACAAATGCTGAAACGGGCCGATGAAGCATTATATGCGGCTAAAAAAGCAGGCAGAAATAAAGTTTCATTCAGCCGTTAAATGCTTTGATATAAGTCATCTGTAGCCGCAATTTGCGACCAACTGCGGCTAAAATCATGTAGTGGCTATTTGTGTCATAAACTCTCTGCATACTTTATGCTAAAATCCCTAGCAATATTCAGGTTATTGCTATTAGTGACTGAGAGATCATGGCAAGACGTACTAAAGCCGAAGCAGAAGAAACCCGGGAAAGTATTCTGGATGCAGCAGAAAAATTGTTCTATGAACAAGGCGTATCCCGGACCACATTAGAAAAAATAGCTGCGGAAGCCGGAGTAACCCGGGGCGCTATTTACTGGCATTTCCAGAACAAACCCGCATTATTTAATGCTATGGTTGAGCGTATCCGTCTGCCGTATCACAGCATGCTGGAAGAACTTGATAGCCTGCCGGAACTTGACCCGTTAATGCAAATTCGCGAGATGATGATCAGATCACTGCGAATGATCGGCAGCAGTGAGCACCACCACCGTGTTTTAACCATCGTTTTCTACCGTTGTGAATATCTGGATGATCTCAACCCGGCTGTATGCAAACAGCAAGAGCAGGAAGAAGTTGCACACTCTATCATTGAGCGTGCATTTGAACGAGCAAAGCAGGCTGGACTGCTGAATCCTATGCTCAATCCGGTTTTGGCAACAAAAGCTCTTCATGCTTATATGGGGGGGTTGATTGCACATTATCTGCAACATCCCGAGGAATACGATTTATCGAATCATGCAGCAGAATTAATTGATGTAATGCTGGCAGGTTTGAAAAAGCCGGATAACAAAACAGACTAACTGTTATCCGGCAAAGGTACATTCTTCAAAGCCGGGCAGGCTTATGCTTCCTGCCCTTCAGTTTTAACTGGTTTACCAAATATCTTCACCACCACCATATAGAACAGCGGCACCATGAAAATGGCCAGGAATGTCGCAGTAAACATCCCACCCAGAACACCGATACCAATAGCATTACGGCTGGCAGAACCTGCACCGCTACTGATAGCCAGTGGCAGAACCCCCAGAGAGAAAGCCATAGATGTCATGATAATTGGTCTGAAACGTAATCTTACTGCTTCAACTATCGCATCAAATAATGTCCGCCCCTGATGACGTAAATCCTGG
>CAZXTH010000004.1:14327-25116 GCA_964643585.1 uncultured Pseudoalteromonadaceae bacterium | reverse complement strand
CATGCACTGCATATCATAAAAAGAGCAGATATCCGCAATTTTAATCGCATTGGATATACCACCGGTTTTCATCAGTTTAATGTTAATAATATCGGCAGCACGCATCTTAATCAGCTCGACAACCTCGCGGGGGCCAAAACTACTTTCATCAGCCATTACCGGAGTATGTACCCGCTCAGTAATATACTTCATCCCTTCCAGATCATGTGCTTTGACCGGTTGCTCTACCAGTTCCAGCCTGACACCGGCCTGCTCCAGTTTATGTAGTGCATACACAGCTTCTTTTGCTGTCCAGCCCTGATTTGCATCCAGGCGAATAAGGGCTTTGCCCTCAACGGCAGCATAAATCGCTTTGACGCGCTCAATATCTACCCCAATATCTTTGCCTACTTTAACTTTCAGGGTTTCAAAGCCACGGTCAATCGCACTAAGAGAATCGGCCACCATCTTATCGATATAATCAACGCTGATGGTAATATCCGTAGTTATTTTAGGTACACCACCTCCCAGCACTTTATAAAGCGGTGTTTTATAAAGCTGAGCAAAAAGATCATAAACCGCCATTTCCACAGCTGCTTTTGCACTGTAGTTTTTCATAATGGCAGACTGAATCAGCCGGATAATGTGATTAAGATCAGAAATATCCTGACCAATCAGTTTAGGCTTAATAACGGTGCGGATAGCATCAATAATAGAACCATGAATATCACCGGTGATAACAGCCGTAGCCGGAGCCTCCCCATAACCAATATGGCCGGTATCGGTTTCAACCATAACTACGACATCTTCAATAGAATTAACTGTACGTAAAGCGGTTTTAAAAGGCGTTTTCAGAGGCACTCGCAACATGCCAAAACGGATATCGGTAATTTTCATTTCTAACCTCTGTTAACGCAGGGATTTAATCGCATAAGTGCGATCAAGGTAAGTTTGGTCCGCAGTAGAATGTAATGGCAATAAAGGGGTAACCATTACACCGTTAAGCGTACCCGTATAAAAACTGTCATCAGGCAGGCGGTAAGACAACCCGTTGACATCATGAATAATATAAGGCTGCCCTTCGGACTCCCCCAGATACATTGCAACATGCCCCGGCAAATAAATCAGATCACCGACTCTGGCCTGCTGCAACACTTTCAGCTTGTCAGCAGTGGAATTATTGTCATCAAACCGTACATTACTTCCATAGCGACCATTACCCTGTTGGCCTGAGTTACGTGGCATAACAAAACCAAAAGTACGATAAATCTCTGAAATAAAACCTGTACAATCGCGGCCATTGTAATCATGCCCCCAGCCATAGCGTTCACCAAGGAACTTAAATGCCTGGAGGACTATATTCTCAGCAGTAAACGGTAAATATCCGGCATGGACATCCTGACTGCGAGGAATCAGGGCGGCTGTAAATTCCACTGATCCGTCAGGCTGGCGCACCGGTAACCTGACAATATGACTCGCCAGCGGATTTTGACCATGCACACGATGTCCGGTTTCAGCAGCAGAAAGCAACGGTAAGCGCACACCCATATCCAGTTGCAGTTCTGACACCGCCTGCAACTCAGGATTATATGCGGTTGTTACACGGGCTCCGGTCACTATCAGGAAAGGTTCCTGCTTACCATAAGACAACACCTGCTCTTTACTGCCCAATGCAAGGTCTGATACTGGCACCCAGCCGGTATAATTGAAGCTTCGAACCAGATACCAGTGTTTATCTGTACTTTGATGAAGTACCGCTACCGCTTCTCCGGGAAACAACCCTGTTTCCTGAAAACGATTCAAATCCAGGTTCTGTTCCTGGTTAAATACCCGATCTGCACTAGGGAATGCCGTCAGTAACGTCCGTTTTACCACTAGCGCAAAACGAACAGGGTTACTGGCAGTTACTGCATTTAATCCAAGATTCTGCCGGTATGACTGCCATTGTGCTTCATTAAGCAAAGCACCATCTGCATAAAAACGTTCCGTCGACGGTATCGCACTCACTTGCCCGATAACAGTATTTAACTCCTGAGCGCTGTAACTTACCGGCAGCTTGTCCAGCATAAATAATTCCGGTTGCAACCGGTAGGTTTCAGCATTACGCTCCGCTATCTGAGCCTCGCTAAGTAATAACTCTGCCGGTTTGGGCAGTTTATTAAGCCAGTATATTGCACTCAGCTGCTGCTCCCGGACCAGCGGCACATCTGTGGAAAATAGCCCTGTGGTTGCAGAATACCCTGGGGAGGCCAGAAAAAAACAGCATAACCAACAGAAAAAAACTTTGGTGCAAGGCATCGTAAAACCCTTTGAAAACAAAAATATAAATATATGAAGGCGGCTTGTAGAATCACTTCAAAGAATGAAATATTCCTGCAATTAGTATTTTTTAGCATAAATTATTTTCAAAAAAAATAAAATATTGCTATGTTAACAGTGTGCAGAAATTAATCATCCCCTGCACC
Source organism: uncultured Pseudoalteromonadaceae bacterium (assembly GCA_964643585.1). GTDB lineage: Bacteria > Pseudomonadota > Gammaproteobacteria > Enterobacterales > Alteromonadaceae > Alishewanella. The sequence continues at coordinate 22,672 of CAZXTH010000004.1, read as the reverse complement.
GCTATAAAAACAGGCAGAGACCTTATAAGAAACTCGAAGCGATAGATCTAGATAAAATCATAGCAATATAAAGAAAAACTCCAGGAGAGATTGTGATGAAGTTGAATCAGCTATTTCAGGCTTTGCTACTTGCAGGCCTTGGTACTCAGGCCATCGCACAAGAAGTGCCACAGCAAAATGATGAATTAGAAGTAGATAACAGGCTGGAACGGATACGGGTCACCGGTTCAAGCATTAAACGTACAGCACTGGAAGGTGAACTGCCGATTACTGTATTCAATAAAGCAGAAATTGATTCAGCCGGTATTACATCAGCAGAACAACTATTAATGCATATGAACATTGCTAGTAATGCTTCCGATAGCTTATCCAGTAATAGTGGTATTGTTTCAGAAGACCAGCGTGGTAATAATGGTGTTTCAGGTGCAAACTTACGTGGCCAGGGTGCAGATGCTACATTAGTATTGCTAAACGGACGCAGAGTCGCAACACATGGTTTAAAGGGCCAGGCAGTCGATCTTAATTCCATCCCTTTTGCTGCATTGGAACGGGTAGAAGTTTTACGTGATGGCGCATCTGCTGTTTATGGAACAGATGCTATCGGTGGTGTCATTAACTTCATTACCAAGAAAGACTATACAGGCGCTCAGGCTTCTGCATTTGCAGATACAACAGAAGCAGGTGGCGGTAATATTTACCGCACAAATCTGCTTTTAGGTGTTGGTGATTTAAATGCTGACGGCTGGAATGCTTTCGGCACGGTAACATTTAAACGTAATGAGTTACTAAGAGGCACTGATCGTGATTTCTCTAATACCTTCCAACCAGAACGGGGTTTATCACCTGATACCAGAGGAACTCCTTTTGCGACAGTATTTACTGGCGGCACTAATGCAAGTCCGCAAGGAAACCTGATCAACAGAGGCTTGCTGGACCCTCTAGATAGTACAAATATGACGGCCATTAATATTCTGGATCTTCCAGGCGCTGCAGGTTGTGAATCTGGCGGTGACTTAATGGGCCCTTACGACCACCAGCTCTGGAATTCTTCTGCATCACGTTACGCCTGCGCATGGGATTACCCCGCAGCAGCTGTAATTCAGCAACCACAGGAAAGTATCGATTTTATCGGTCGCGTTTCATTCAAACTTTCTGAAAATCACGAAGCTTATATTGAATTTATGGGTTCTGACGTTGATGTGAAGAAAAGCTTCGAACCGAACCAAATCACAGCAGCAGCTGCTGCTACAACTAATGGTGCTTTTGGACCTGATACCTATTACCCAAGCACAGGTGCATCATATGACATGATCTATAATGCGCTGGCTGATTATTTCGGTGCAGACCAGTTAACTTATGGTGAAGGTATTGCTTATCGCTGGCGTTGTATGGAGTGTGGGAACAGGGAAATAGAAACCAATACCAAAGCATACCGCCTGATGTTTGCACTTGAAGGTATTATAGGCGATTGGGATTATTCTCTTGGTATTTCACGCGCACAAAATGAGTCAAAATCCAAACTGGCAGGTGGCTATTACTATAAAACACAACTTAATCAACTACTTGGAAGCGGACTGTTAAACCCATTCTTGCTTCCGGGCCAAAGCCAAACCCCTGAAGCACTTGCTGCTCTCGAAGCTGCCTCCGCTACCGGTGTATCGCTATACGGTGGCAAATCAATTATGACACAAATAGATGGTGTTATATCTGGTGATACAGGCTTTGAGTTATCAGGCGGTAGTATACAGATCGCAACCGGGTTTGATTTACGCAGAGAAGAATTCCAGTTCAATGGTGACCAACGAGTTGATGCTCTAACTATTTTCAATGCCCCATTTGATAACAATAATGCTCTGGATAAAGTTAGCCGTGATGTAAAGGCAGTATTTGCTGAAGTTTATCTACCAGTGCTGGACAATTTGGACATCACCCTAGCCGGACGTTATGACCGTTATGATGGGTTTGGCAGCACGACAAACCCCAAGATATCTGTTAAATATCAGCCGGTTGATAGCTTACTTATACGCGCTGCATACAGTACTGGCTTTAAAGTTCCTTCATTCAACCAATTGTTTAATGGTGTTACAGAAAGCCAGTATACCGGTCTTGATTTAGCAGACCCAGAAACCTGCCCTGGAGGCGTAGCTAACGAAACAGATCCTGGTTGTGCTTCTATCAGACCAACAGTCATTACTGGTGGTAAAGAAGACTTACAACCTGAAGAATCTACTCAGAAAAGTATCGGTTTTGTTCTGGCTCCATTTGATAACTTCAATATCAGCTTAGATTGGTGGGAAATTGAAAGAGAAAACACTATTCGTTTAGCTCAGTTGGATGTGCTGGTTGACCATTACGACGTGTTCAGAGACAACTGGATCCGCGACGAAAACGGTCAGGTAACGACGATTGATCGACGTTACATCAACTCTGGTGGCACTTTGACCAGAGGTATAGAGCTTGATGCATCCCTGACTGGTGAGTTATATGGTGGCAACTGGCGTTTAGGATTAAATGGTAGTTATATTGATACTTTCAAAACCAAAGGTATTGAAACATTACCGTATGGCGAAAATCTGGTTGGTGAATATGTTCGTTACTATAACCTGCCACTGAAATGGAAACATACTATCAGCCTCAGCTATACTCACGGCGATTGGTCTCATACGTTAATTCAGTCATATCGCCACAGCTATAACGACGAATTGCCTGTTAGCGTACGTAACGAATCTTATATCCCTGCACAATGGGATCCTAAAGTGTCAAGTTATACAACATATAACTACAGTATGACTTACCGGGGACTAGATAATCTAACGTTCACGTTTGGCATTAAAAACCTGTTTGACACAGATCCATCCTTTACTGCTCACCAGAACGATTTTGCAGCTGGTGCTGCATGGGAAACCAGAATTGGCGATCCTAGAGGCCGTTCATATACTCTATTAGCAGAGTATAAATTCTGGTAATACTTTTAGAAAAATATCTGTTTCTTAAGATAACATCCGCCAGCTAAATAGCTGGCGGATTTATTTTTAACTTTCGTCATTACATAGCGAAGCCATACTTATAGCCTTTGAAAACCTACACGCTATTACAACCCACGCCGCCTGCAATTGTCAGTTGGTTTTGATTTCTAAGTTAGCTTAGTTACCCAGTGGAAACAAAAACGGCCTGAAATTCAGGCCGTTTTTATATCAGTATCAAAAAATATTTTACGATTTAGGTATTCTTCCGCTGATATATCCCTTCGCATCATTAATAATAATAGCTAATGTCTCTACTGAACCAGCACTGTATCCCGCGGCAAGCCCTTGATGATGGCGGATATTACTATCTTTGTCAGTACACGTCAGGTCAATATCTGCAACACCATTTGTATAATTGCTTATTGTACCAGTGCTAATTACACACTCAGCAATCTCTCCACTTAAAGTATCATCAGAAGCAATTACTAACTTATTCCAAGTACCTTCTAAAGAAGAAAGTAATGGTGTCATTTTCTGAAAATCTTTGAAGTTACTGGAAGTATTACTTCCTTTAGCGATTTTCCCACCAAAACTCTCATATTTACGTGTTGGTAAGTAAAATTCCAGATTTGCAGTTATAGATTGATAAAGAGGCCATTCCAGTCCACTTCCTGCGGCAGAAATTAACGATGCATCATCAGAAATTAACGGTGTATTAAACGTAAATATGCCTATAGAAGAGCCAGAAAATCTTGCAGACACTGTACTATTTATCAGATATCCACTGCTACCAATATAAAGGGCAGCTTCAGGTACATTAGAACCAGTTCCTTTTATCCTTTCCTGCTCAGATAAATAAGTGTCAACTTTACCTGTTACAGGGTTATTATTATTGTCGAATGCTAACCAGCTTAGGTAGGTAACGCTATCATAGGTATAAGCCCACAAAGTACCTGTATAAGAGCCGACTCTGTCACAACCGATATAGCTTAGTTCAATAGAAAATGTGTCATTAGTCTGTTTGGTTAATGTACCAGTAATATCACAACCTTCGACATCTTTTGCTGTTAGCGTTGAGTTACTATCAATACTAAATGAAGGAAAGCCATGCTCTACCCATTTCGAGTTGAAACTACTAAGATCTGTAACATTACTGACAGGAGAGAACGCACCAGAAAAAGAATTAAGCGTACTACCATCAGTCACAGATACGCTATTCATTCTATCAACAGTATTTGAATTATTTACACTTAGGTTGATAGAGAATTTTCCATTATCAGAAACAACTTTAGCAGGAAATTTTATAATTCCCGTGGCATCCGTAATTTTTAAATCAGCAACTGCATCTGTGATATCAAATTTACCCGATATCTGCTCATTTTTATCCGAATGAAAAAAAAGTAATGAGTTATCTACAATGATAATTTCGCTTGAAGACCCCCCGGATACCCTTAAGTAGGTACCTGCAGAAAACTCAGGTTTAACCACCGGAGTCGTACCACCACCTGTTCCTGGATTGGTTGTGCCGCCAGTACCTGGAGTTGTGGGTGTTGAATCATCAGAACCACCGCCGCCACAGGCAGCCAGACCAAACAACGCTACGCTGAGTAATGAGCTTAATACGATATTCTTTTTAAACATGTTCACTTCTCTTTTGCTGTTTAAAATGAGACACCTGCCTGAAGCAAGCAGATAGAAAAATGCGAATAACCGACAGATATAAATCTGCCGGGAAAGACAAACGGGATAAGTCCGTTTAACGGAGAGCAATAATCAGAAGCGGGGTATGCTTGCTAAATCAATGCAGCCACTGCCATCGTAAGCCTGAGCTTTTAGATCAGCGGCTTTGCGTCCTGCCTTTTCAGTACAGTTTGCCTTTTAATTGTTTAGCCTGAATTAAACACTTCATAAACAAATGTATGAATCTAAGCTTAACAGAAGCAAGATATACAAATCTTTACATTTTCACAAGAACATTTGTTACTTTAAATGATGTATATCAAAAAATAAGTAAACACTTATATGATCATTTATTAATCAAATTAATAAATGAAACAGAATGCCTGCTTTAGTTTTAACAGTGTGAATGTTCAAAAGAAGAAAAACGGAGAAGTGTGAGTTGGCCGGTAAGCCGGGTTTTGTTCTCTGTTTCCAGAGCGGCAATTATTCCTCTAGGATGCATGTCACCATACACCTCAAGCAACCTACCCGCCCCCAACGCGGGCCGCGCCATAGGGGGCCTATTTGGTCTTGCTCCGGGTGGAGTTTACCGTGCCACGAACTGTTGCCAGCCGCGCGGTGCGCTCTTACCGCACCCTTTCACCCTTACCTGATCCTGCAAAACAGGCCATCGGCGGTTTGCTCTCTGTTGCACTGGTCGTCAGCTCACGCCGCCCAGGTGTTACCTGGCACCCTGCCCTGTGGAGCCCGGACTTTCCTCCCCCTGCATAAAGCAGACAGCAATTGCCCTGGCCAACTCACGGCGCGGATTATACGCTATTGGCTAACTTTCACCAGCCCATTCTAGCGCAAGTTTATACAATGCATTTTTCTTTTCATCGTGAATCTCAGCCGTTAATGCAGCCGCTTTTTTTACCGGTAACTCTTGTAACAAGAGTCTGAGCGTGTTTTGTGCTGCTTCACTAATATCGCCATCGACTTTAACTGCAGGAGCAATCATAAGCACCATTTCACCCTGACAACGCTGCAAATCAGCTTCCAGCCAGCTACGGATCTGAGCCGCTGTACCATATTCAAGATGCTCAAAGGTCTTGGTCAGTTCTTTCGCCAGTACCAGCTCCCGTTCTGCGCCTAATACGGTGGATACATCTTCCAGCGTATCCAGAATCCGGCGTGCCGTTTCGTAGCAAATCACTGTCCCCACTCCGGATGGCAGTTCAGTCAGGACCGACTGTCGCTGTGAGGATTTAGGCGGCAGAAAACCGATAAAATGGAATTTATCTGTTGGCAAACCCGCAGCACATAATGCAGTAATCAATGCACAAGGGCCGGGAACAGGAATCACTCTGATACCTGCATCACGACACTGCCGTACCAGGCTATAGCCCGGATCGCTAATTAACGGGGTGCCGGCATCCGATACCAGAGCAACATTCTCCCCGGCAAGACATTTCTGGATGATACTAGCCGCCCGCTGTTTTTCATTATGATCATGCAGGGAAAACGTTCTGGCCTGAATTCCCAGATGCTGCAACAGCCGCCCGGTATGACGGGTATCTTCAGCAGCAATCCAGCTAACCTGGCTCAGCGTCGTCACTGCCCGCTGACTGATATCATCCAGATTACCGATAGGAGTGGCAACTACGTATAAAAATCCGCTTTGTTCTGTCATTTTTCGCTATTTAATTGAGCTTATCGGAGAGTCTCAGTAAGATAAGACTATTATTCAGCTATGGTACTGTGCATTGTGATTTCCAGCAAACTAAAGCCGTTATTAATCCTGACTCTCAGTTATCTGACAATCAGTTGCGCGCAACAGACAACCTCTGGCCCGTCTTCCCCTCTGTCACCAGTTGGCGGAGGAGCACTTCAGAGTGAATTCAATGCCGAGCAGCTTTACCTGCAAGCCAGAGACCTGAGCGGTGAAAAGCAGCAATACCATTTACTTAATACCGCCAAACAAGCCTTGCAGGAGCAAAATTATCTGCTGGCGCTGGCTATTACCGAAAATCTCAAAAATAGCCCTTTTCAGGTGATACGCCGCCATAACCAGTTACCACTGCTGCAGGCTTATCTGGCTGCCGGCCAGCAAAACTACGCCGGTAAAATGATTGATAGCATCCCATTGTCAGATGTAGCTGAAACAGACATTAATGAATATCTTTGGGTATCGGCCAACTACTTTACTGAGCGCCAGCGTTATCTGGCAGCAAGCAAAGTTCTGTTACAACTGGAAGCTAATACTACTGCCGCTAAAGAGTACCCGGAGCTGACAACCATCCTCTGGCAGAATCTTAACGGACTGAGCAGCAGTGAAATTAGTACACTGAGAACAGGTGCATCAGCCAGGACAACAGCATGGCTGAATCTGGCAGAACTAAGCCGCCGTTATATAGGACAGTCCGAGAATCTGCAGCAGGCTTTTCATGATTGGCAGCGCCGTTATCCGATGATGCCGTCACTGGAAGATATGCCCGAAAACATTCAGAAGCTGATTACACTACAGCCATATAAACCGGAAAAAATAGGCGTCCTGCTGCCGTTGAATGGTCAGTATCGTCAACATGCACAAGCAATCCAGTATGGATTACTAGCCGCCGCAAGCCAGCATAATGCTACCACCCTGGTCTTTATTGACAGCCAGCAAACCCCGGCTGAATTAATGCAGCAATTGAATGACCAACAGGTTGGCTTCGTTATCGGCCCATTACTGCGTGATAATGTTGATTTACTGAATCGCCAGCCGGAATGGCACTGGCCAACACTTTTTCTGAACAGTCAGGATAATCAGGCCAGCGCCCAGCCAGAGCGCTTCTACTTCGCACTAAGTATGGAAGATGAAGCGTCGCAGATGGCTCAGTTATTTCACCAGAAAGACTATCAGCGACCAATTGTTATCAGTGCCCGTAACCCGGTCAGCCAGCGTATGCAGCAGCATTTCTCTCAACAATGGCAGCAATTTGGCCATAATGCCCCTGAAAGCTATCAATTCAGCGCTAAAGAAGAACTTGAAGCTCTGGTGACTCAATTGCTGGAGACAGATAAAAGCCGCGAGCGGGTTCGTAATATTAACAGCTTAGTCACCGGAAAAATTGAAGCAGACCCTCACAGCAGGCTCGATATTGATGCTATTTATCTGATTGCAGATCCGGTACAAACCCGCCTGTTCAAACCTTTTATTGATGTTTCTGTAAGCCAGGCTGCTCCCCGTCTACCGGTGTATGCCAGCTCCCGCAGCCACAGTACTACCATAGACCGTACTGACCAGCGGGATCTTAATGGTCTGACTTTTACCGAAATGCCATGGATGTTGAATGAACAAAGCAGCCGTCAGTTGCGTGAACAATACCAGCAATTATTCCCGGAACAGGATGAAACACTGCAAAGGCTATTTGCTATGGGTTATGACGCCTACAACCTGGTTTCTGTTCTGAAACAGCAGCAACAGTTTCCGGCTCTGAATTACCAGGGCCTTACAGGCCAGCTCACGCTGACACCATCCGGTACAATTCAGCGCAGACTCAGCTGGGCAGGATACCGTAGTAACCGCCTGGCAGCCGTGCAGGAACCCTGAATACAATGAACAATAAAGGCCAGTATTATGAAAAACTTGCGCTGGCCTATCTGCAACAGCAGGGGTTGAAACTGGTACAACAGAATTACCAGTGTAAAGCTGGTGAAATCGATTTAATTATGCAA
>CAZXTH010000004.1:0-14317 GCA_964643585.1 uncultured Pseudoalteromonadaceae bacterium | reverse complement strand
CAGCTGATCTTTATTGAAGTAAAGTATCGTGCCAGCCGCAGCTTCGGCGGTGCAGCCGCTGCCGTAACCCGCCATAAAAAGCAGAAGCTGCTGCGGGCAGTAAACTGGTATCTGCAGCAACATCACGCCAGCAGCTACGCCTGCCGCCTTGATGTACTAACAATAGAAGGCCAGCCTCCTTATCAGTACAACTGGCTGCAGAACGCAATAACGTCACAGGATTATTAGTATTTATGCAGGAACATATCAGGCAGTTGTTCAGCGAAAACATCCAGACAATGATCGCCACCGGAGAGGCTCTGTCACGCCCGATTGAAAATGGGGCTCTGATGATTGTTCATAGCCTTATCAACGGCGGGAAAGTGATTTGCTGTGGGGAAGGTATCGCTGCCGCACTGGCTGCTCATTTCGCCCAGTTGCTGCTTGACCAGTTTGAAACGGAACGCCCCTGCCTGCCCGCTTTTGCATTACGGCAGGAGCATGCCGGGCTAAACCCGGATAATCTTGCCAACCCGGATTATCTGGCTCGTCAGGTTAAAGCTCTGGGACAGAATAACGATGTACTGGTTGTCATTTCCCTGACCGGAGAAGAACAAAGCCTGATCAAAGCAGCAGAAGCTGCACTGACCAACGATATGAAAATTATTGCCCTGACAGTAGACAACAGTGATGAACTGTCAGGGTTATTAAGCCAGCAGGATGTCGAACTGAAAGTACCCGCGCACCGTACCGCCAGGGTTTTTGAGTGCTATACCTTTTTGCTGCATTGCCTTTGCGAATTAATTGATATGACGCTGTTTCCACAGCAGGGGGAGATATGAAAGGAAGTCATTTACTTGTTATAACTGCAGTATTGGCCTTGCTGCAGGGTTGTGCCGCAGTTGTTGTTGCCGGTGGAGCCACAGCTGTCAGTGCGGCAACCGACAGACGAACGATAGGGTCACAGATTGATGATAACAGTATTGCCATCAAAGCACGCCGAGCATTATCAGAAGACCGTCTGACAAACGAAGGGCCCAATATCAATGTTACCAGCTATAACGGTGTGGTGTTGCTGACAGGTCAGGCTCCGTCAGATCAGGTTATTCAGCGTGCCGGACAATTAATCAAAGATATTCAGGGTGTCCGTGATGTTCATAACCAGATACGTCTTGGCAGCAATACTTCACTAACTACCCGCACACAGGATTCGTGGATCAGCACCAGAGTTAAAACACAGTTACTGGCAGCAGATGATATCAGCGGCCAGAACATCCGGGTTATTACTGAAAATGCCGAAGTGTTTCTGATGGGATTAGTCGAAACTGCGGAAGGTGATAAAGCTGTTGAAATAGCCCGCCACGTTAATGGCGTTTCACGTGTAATAAAAGCTTTTGAAAGCCGTTGATTAAAAAACAAAATCCCCGGAACAACCGGGGATTCACAGTTAGCATTCCTGAAGTGCCTTCAGTACTTTTGAATGAAACTCGCGCTGTTTCATCACAACCATTACCACCACCGATGCCAGCATAAATAACCACGCATCAATAAACCAGGTTAAAGCAGACAGCGAGAAATAAATCGAGCGCAGGCCATAGTTAAACGAATGCCCTGCCTGATCAATCACTTTAGCTGCCCGGTTAGCATATAAAGCTTGCTCTTCACTGGTCATCCCCCTCCCATCCGGCGCTGCACCAATTAATACGCCGCAAAAACCATACTGCCGCAAAGACCATGTTAGCTGGAAAAAAGCAAAGACATAAATAAAGGCCAGAAAAATCAGCTTAATCTGTACTTCAGTTTCACTTTGCTGCGACCAGGGTATCAGGTTAGTCAGCACAACACTTAATTTCTCAGCAGAAGCAACCGCTGTCAGCAAACCTGCCAGGATCAACAAACAGCTGGATGCGAAAAACGTTACGTTGCGTTCCAAAGTAGAGATAAGCCCGACATCTGCCATTTTATTATCTCTGGTAAGCATTTTTTGCATCCAGTCATTACGTTTACGACGTAATTCAAATGACAGACAACTCACTGCTTTTGCACGTTTCTTCGCAAAGAGCGTATAACCAATCCATAAAAACAAAAACCAAATAACAGCTATTAAATCAATCAATCCCGGCATCTGTACCTTACCTCTGTCTGGCTGCAATCATTCTTTGTCGTCTGTTACTGTTCCAGGCATCATAGCTATATATAAACAATGCCAGCCAGATAAAACCAAATGTTATCAATTTTGCAGTATCCAGCGCCTCCTGATAAAGCCAGACACCAAATACAAAGGTAAAACTAGGGCCGATATACTGGAAAAAGCCCATCGTTGAAAGCTGTAATCTTCTGGCGCCGGCAATAAAACACAAGAGTGGTGCTGTCGTTACAACCCCGGCAAGTACCAGTAACAAGTTAAGGCTTAAACTATTGCCTGTCAGGTCAGAAGTTGCACTGGCAGGTAACCAATACCAGTACGCTATAGCAAAGGGTAATAACAATAATGATTCAATAAATAAACCACTCAGAGCATCTACCGCCACTTTTTTGCGGATCAGCCCGTAAACAGCAAAAGAACCGGCCAGAAATAGCGATACCCATGGCAAGGCCCCCAGCATAATAACCTGAACCATTACCCCGGTTGCCGCCAGAGCTACCGCCAGCCACTGTAACCAGCGCAGCCGCTCGCCAAGAAACAGCATCCCCAGCAAAATATTAAACAGCGGATTTATGTAGTATCCAAGGCTGGTATCCAGCATATGGTGATTATTTACAGCCCAGATAAAGACCCCCCAGTTAGCACACAGGAGTAAAGCACTGCATAACAGAATTAATACCAGTCCTGGCTTTTGCAGTAACTGCCAGACGATCTTCAACTGCTTCATGGCAAACAGAATGATAAACAATAGCAGGAAAGACCAGATGACCCGGTGAATCAGAATCTCAGTCGCAGCAATAAAATCCAGTTGCTTAAAATAAAGCGGAGCAAGCCCCCATAAGGTATAAGCACTGGCGGCAAAAATGCCTCCAAGTTTCTGTTCGCGGCTAAGCGGCATCAGACTACTCCGGTATGCAGGTTTAGTAAGGTGGGAATAACCCTGCTATTGTACCTGAATATTTACCGTAAGTGAGCAGTCTGCCGCCTGCAACGATAGAATATTAACGACTTATATATCCTTTAGTTCCATCGGTAAAAACAACAACTTCATCCCATGTTTTGCCGTTTAGCTCAACCTCACCACTTTTGGTTAGTTGATAGCCTTTTTCCAGTACAGTCAGTACCGGCGCTTGTACATCCGGGTGTGACCTAACCTGCAAATCACGGCTGGCTGCGATATTACCGGAAGCACGCTTTACCTGATATTCCAACGCAGCCAGCTTTATTTCCAGCGGCGCATAGATGTAAGCTTTGGGCCCACGGTTCCCCCAGGGTAATACCTCTGCCCATGGCTGCTCACTAACAATACCAGAAACCGGCAATTGATAGCCGGAAGGCAATAAATCCAGCACAGGCGCAGCAGTATCCGGCAATGCATATACTTTCACCGCCTGCTCTTCGTTATTAGTATATTGCTTAAATTTCGAAGCAGGTTTAGTGCTGACTGCGTTTGCAGTTAATGCCAGCCCGGCAGGCATTAAAACCGCTTTATCCGGCTGGGAAACAACTTGCTCAGCCAATGGTTTAAGATCTGCCGGATTACCGGAAATTACCTGTACACCTTTATCTGTGCGGTAGATGAGTGTAGGAAAAGAAAAACTGCTCCCGTCTCCATACTCCTTAAGCAAACGGGATGTGCTATTCATAACCGCATAGTTGTAATTAACGCCTCTCTGGCCTGCCTGCGGATCGGCCGGAGTACCCTGGCTACCGTCAAAGGCTGCCGCTACAGTCGTACCATCTCTTACGGACACAACCTGATCTGCGCCAGCAGCTGCCGCTGGGATCCAGCGCAACTGGAGCTTATCGCCCAGTTCGCGGGTATCATTGAACAGTTTTTTACTCCAGCCACATTGTGTGCTGTAAATAACGTATACCTGTTTGTCTGCTGCACTACCATCACTTGCCCATATTGCATTTTCAACCAGTGACATTAATTCCTGCTGATGAGCCGGATTCGTAATTAGCACCTGTCGCCCTCTGTCCATCGCAGTAACAGACATTGCAAAACAAAGTAAACCGGCACTAAACCAGTAACGCCATGCTGAGCTTTTGATCTGAGCTTCCATTTCAGTTCCCGCCTTTCTTGTATCAACAGAGTGAGTTGTGGAATTGCCTTGTTCAGCATATCAGCAAATTTTACCGACACCAGAGCGTGTTGACGTTTGATGGTTAATTTTGCAGCAGTCTGTTTGGCTTTTTTACAAGGCAGAGTGTGTGCAGTGTAGTTATTCTACATAAACACAGGATAACGCAGTAAAAAAGCCAAACAGACTCTGCCCTTCGGGTTCGTCTGGCGACATTTTGCGCTTTGTCACTCGTCGCTTATTTAGACTAACTAAACAGCGCTCCTCGTTTCGCGCTCAAATCGCCGCCAGAACGAACAAAATTCAACCATCAAACATCAACACGCTCTAGCTGGCAGATATAAAATTTTCCTGTCCCTCCAAAGCCGGAGATGACTACAGGTGTTATTCCGCATCAATTCAGATTAGAATATCCCGCTGTTGTCCGTTATCAGATTATCTGCCGCCTTGACTCCTGACTTACTCACACCTTTAAAGCAATACTTTGGTTTCAGCGAACTGCGTGAAGGCCAGTCAGAAGTTATACAGGCAGTGCTGCAAGGACAAGACAGTTTTGTACTACTGCCAACAGGGGGCGGGAAATCACTCTGCTATCAGCTTCCGGCCCTGCTATTACCCGGCGTCACTGTTGTCGTATCCCCTTTAATGTCACTGATGAAAGATCAGGTTGATGCCTTAAAAGCCAATGGTATTTCTGCAGAATTTGTTAACAGCAGCCTGTCACGCGAAGCCGTACTGGACGTTTTTTCCCGTCTGCGCCACGGCGAACTGAAGCTGCTGTATGTTGCTCCGGAGCGTTTACTGCAGCCACAATTTATGGAGCGATTGCAGGATGTTGGCGTCAGTCTTTTCGCCATCGACGAAGCACATTGTATCTCTCAATGGGGACACGATTTCCGGCCGGATTATATGGCTCTGTCGTTACTTAAACAGCGTTTTCCACAGGTACCGCTGCTGGCACTGACCGCCACAGCTGACCCGGCAACCCAGCAAGACATTACACATCAGTTAGGGCTGCAGTTCCCGCTTATTTATATCGGTAGCTTTGATCGCCCGAATATCCGTTACACCGTGCAGGAACGGTTCCGGCCAATAGAACAGCTTGAGGCTTATCTCAAACAACAGGAAAATGCCAGCGGCATCATCTACTGCAGCTCGCGCCGCAAAGTAGACGAACTAACCTCTCAGTTAAAAGAACGGGGGTTCAACGTTGCCGCATATCACGCCGGACATGATGCCGAACAGCGTTCATCAGTACAGGATGCTTTTAAACGCGACCATATCCAGTTTATTGTTGCCACGGTTGCTTTTGGCATGGGGGTCAATAAATCCAATATCCGCTTTGTAGTGCACTACGAACTCCCCAGAACTATAGAAGCTTATTACCAGGAAACAGGGCGTGCCGGCCGTGATGGTGTTGCAGCAGAAGCCTTAATGCTGTTTGACCCGGCTGATATAGTCAGAATGAAGCGCTGGCTGGAAACAGAAGAAAACCCACAACGGGCAGAAGTCGCTTCGCAGCGTTTTCAGGCAATGGCTTCATTTGCAGAAGCTCAGACCTGCCGCCGCCAGGTATTGCTTAACTATTTTGGAGAAGCCAGGCAAACCTCCTGCGGTAATTGCGATATTTGTCTTAGTCCGCCACAGCAATTTGAAGGCACCGAAGTTGCCCAGAAAGCCTTATCCTGCGTTTACCGTACTGGTCAGAATTTCGGTATCCATTATGTGATTGAGGTATTACGCGGCAGCCATAGTCAGAAAATTATAGAAGCCGGCCATGACAAACTATCGACCTGGGGACTAGGCAAAGATCTCAGTAATGACTACTGGCTCAGTATTTTCCGGCAACTTATTCATTTTGGCCTGTTGCAGCAGGATATTACCCGTCATTCGGTTCTGACATTGTTACCTGCAGCCCGTCCGGTGCTTAGAGGTGAAACCCGGCTCATGCTCGCAGTACCAAGATTGCAGCAACTGTCAAAAGAGCCGCAACGCTTCAGCCAGCAGCAGTATGACCGTAAACTCTTTGCCCGCCTGCGCAACCTTCGCAAAAAGCTGGCTGAACGGGATGATGTTCCACCCTTTGTAGTATTCAGCGATGCAACATTGATTGATATGTGCCAGCGCTTGCCTACAGACCAGAAAACCATGCTGGCTGTATCAGGTGTCGGCTACACCAAACTTGGCCGTTATGGTGATGATTTTATTGAAGAGATCAGCGATTACCTGCAGGCAGGCTAGCAAAATAGGCCGCTAAATCAGCAATATCCTGTTCAGATAACCCACGAGCCACAGGCGACATCAGTGGGTTACGGCGGCTGCCATCACGGTAAGCACGCAGAGACAATTCAAGATAAGCGGCATTCTGTCCTGCAAGATTAGGATATGTATCAATAACTGCTATGCCATTACTGCCATGGCAGGCTGTACATAAAGCAGCTTTGGTTTTACCGGCCTGCTCATCAGCAGCCAGCAATGGCATAGCCAGCCAGCAACTCATCAACCCTGAGATTATCTTCATAACAATCCTGTCAGGAATATTTAAAGCAGTGTATATCCACAACTGCTCATAATTCAAACGCTTCGCCTCAACCCAGGGGTTGTTTTACTAAAATACCTTGAGAAGCTCCGGCAGCAACGCCACAATAATAACTGTTCTCACAGGATACTCTCATGCCACTGACTCTCAGTAATCTGTATTATCAACATTTGCCAGAAACCGTCAGTCTGGTGTCTCCGACCCCATTCGCGCAGCCAGGGTTAATATGCTGGTCAGCTGCCACAGCAGAATTACTGGGACTTGACCGGCATTTCTTTGAACAACCAGACGCCGCCAACCTGCTGAGTGGTAAAAAGCTGTTTACAGGCAGTATACCGGTAGCACAGAAATATGCCGGACATCAGTTTGGGGTATACAACCCTGACTTAGGTGATGGCAGAGGGTTGTTACTGGGTAATACACCGGGAGCAGACGGGCACCAATACGAACTACATCTGAAAGGTGCAGGTAAAACGCCTTATTCCCGCTTTGGTGACGGCAGAGCGGTGTTGCGTTCCAGCATCCGGGAATTTCTGTGTTCGGAAGCGATGTACCATCTTGGTATTCCAACCAGCCGGGCATTAAGCCTGGTGGGCAGTAATGAACCAGTACAGCGCGAAACAACCGAAACCGCTGCCATGATTATCCGTGTTTGCCGCAGCCATCTGCGTTTCGGGCATTTCGAAAACTATTTTTATACCGGCCGGCAGGATATTTTGCAGCAGCTGGTAAATTATACTATCAGCCATTATTACCCGGAATGCGCTACTGCCGAAGTACCTGCCTATGCCTTGTTGCAACAAATTGTATTGCGTACCGCCGGGCTGATTGCTCAATGGCAGGCTGTCGGGTTTGCTCACGGTGTGATGAATACAGACAATATGTCAGTGCTCGGTATTACATTCGACTACGGGCCTTTTGCGTTTATGGATACTTATCAGCCAGGGCTGATTTGTAACCATTCCGATTATCAAGGGCGCTACGCCTTTGATGAACAACCATCAATCGCCCTCTGGAACCTGAATGCGCTAGGCCATGCTTTTTCGCCGTTACTGAGTGCAGAGCAAATCCGCTCTGCGCTGGCATTATATGAACCACACCTTGTCACCGCTTATATGGAGCTGATGTGTCATAAACTGGGCTTATTTACCACGGCCCCACAAGACCGGCAGCTGATTGGTCAATGGCTTGCTATGCTGCAAAAACAGCAGTTGGATTACAGCCAGAGCTTCCGGTTATTGTGCCATTTTGATTCTTCCCAACCGGGCAGTGCACTACGTGACAGTATGATTGATGTACAGTCCTTCGATCTGTGGGCAGATCAATACCGCCTGCGATTAAGTCAGGAACACATCAGCCAGGCAGAACGTCAGCAGAAAATGACACAGATTAATCCGCTTTATGTACTGCGTAATTACCTGGCCCAGCAGGCCATAACGGCCGCAGAACAAGGCAACTATCAGCCATTAGCCGAACTGCAGCAACTACTTACAACCCCTTATACGGAGCAGCCGGGAAAAGCCGCTTTTGCTGCACCACCTCCAGACTGGGGAAAATCGCTGCAAATTTCCTGTAGTAGCTGAAGGTACTGTCAGCAGATTTTAATTATGTTACTGTAAGGTCATAATCCTGATCATAGCAGGCAAAGAATGGCTATGGAGAGATGGATGATTGTGGAGAAATGATTATGGAGACTACGTGCTGATAACTGCTTTACGCCACATCTGCTGGTTGTTAATGCTCTTAATTGCAGCTCCGCTTTACGCGTTTCATGCAGAAGTTAATCTGCTACATAAAAAGCAGACGCCAGAATTCTCCGCTCTCTATTTCCAGCAAACTTCCGCTGTACTGACTGTTGATGATCTCCGTTCTGATCCTGCGCATTACCATGCCTTTATTCAGCGTACAAAAAATACCCCATTCCTGCTTGCTGGCAACCCGGACTACAGCAAAGCCATCTGGTTATTCGCCAGACTAAAAAACACCGATACCACCTCACAGGAATTAGTCATCAGTTATCCTTTCTCGCAGGCAGAACGGATTGAAATTTATCAGGTATCACGAGATAACCAGAATATTTCTTTGCTGACCAGAAGCGGCAGCCAGTTTCCTTACAGCAGGCGCGACCTGCCGTACCGGAGTTACTCTGTTCCCCTGACATTACAACCTCAGCAGATAGCTGACATTTATATCCGCATACAGAACAGCACATTAACCCCGGTCACGGCAGAATTAGCACATTACTCTGATTTTGTTATAACTCAGCAACACCAGTTGCTGGCAGACCTTATCCTGCCAGTGCTCTTGCTACTGGCGGCAGGTTGCTGCCTGTGCTGGTATTTCCGGCTAAAGCAGCGGTACTATCTGCTGTTGAGCATATTCTTTGCCAGTCTGATGCTGGTAATACTGGAAGCAACAAGCCTTGGTTTTGCTTTGTTATGGCCTTACAAACCGGAAATTAATCAAGCCGTTCTGTATATCTTCAGTGGCGCAGTGTTACTCAGCCTTAGCTTGTTACCATCGCACCTCAGTCAGAAAACGGCATGGCCATGGCAGATTTTACGCTTCTCTCAGCTGTTGCTGGCTCTGGCATTGCTATTCAGCCCGTTATACACCGATAACCCGCTACGTACATTATTGCTGGCAGGTAGTTGCCTGTGGATTTTATCAGGGAGTGCCATTCTTGCTTTTTATAAAGCATTCCGTCAGCACGACCGCAGCTACCGCCAGTTAATCTGGCCAGTATTATTATGTATCTGTATTACCGCATGGCTGTTATCCAGCCAGTTAATGTTTGCTCCGGCCAAAATACAGTATTCCCTACTGGTACTTAGCAGCCTGCTTACTATGCTGACACTATATGAATGTATTCTGCCTGCGTCACAAAACAGCAGTAACCACCAACCCACAGAACCAGCCCTGCCTTTCTCACCACATTATTATCATGAACTTTTTCATACTGCGGCTGAAGGATTATTTACCACGACTCTGGATGGCCGGTTAATTAATGCTAATCCAGCCCTGTTACAGATACTGGGCTACCAGCAACTGGAGCAAATGAAACAGGATGTAGCCGCCAGCGGTATGAGTCGTTTTTATGCCTACGCCGAAGAACGGCAGCAAATGTTACAGCAATTGCAGCATTACAATAATACCAGCTTTGAATTCAGGGCCTTGCGTGCTGATGGCAGCCCTTTCTGGGCGATGATGTCAGCCCGTCTTTCTGCACAGGCAATTGATAATACAACGACTTGTATTCACGGTTCTGTGATAGATGTCACCCCTCAGAAGCTGGCAACCGAAAAGCTGGCTTATCTGGCAAACCACGATCCCCTTACTGCATTACACAACCGGGTTTATTTTGAACAACAGATTCAGCATGGCTGCGACAATATAAGCCGCCAGCCGTACTCCCTGCTTTATATCGATATTGATCAGTTCCGCCTGATAAATAACAGTTGTAGCCACACAGCCGGTGATGCCCTATTACGGCAATTTGCCGAACATCTGAAACATATCCTGGGGCCTTCCGGCACACTGGCCAGGCTAGACAGTGATGAATTCGGCGTTTTGCTCCCCGCACGCAATGCAGATGCCGCCTTCGCTCTTGCTTATCAGTTACTGGAATCAGTTAAGAATTTCAGGTTCAGCTGGCATGATAATGTTTATAACATCACGATAAGTATCGGCGTTACAGAACTGTCAGTGCAGGATATGTCAGCAGACAGCGTTATCCGCAAGGCAGATTCCGCCTGTATGATTGCGAAAGAACAAGGCCGTAACCGAATCCATCTGTTTGATGAAGGCAGTCAGGAAGCCATGTTGCACCGGGCAGAATTGCAATGGGTAAATCAGTTGCGTCAGGCAATTCAGGAAGACCGCTTCGAGCTCTATCAGCAAACTATTCAAGCCGTAAGGCAGCCTGCGCAAAAACTGCATTATGAACTTTTACTGCGGTTGCGCGATAAAGAAGATAATCTGGTCATTCCGGACAGTTTTATCCGCTCAGCTGAACGCTACGGCCTGATGCCACAAATTGACCGCTGGGTCATTAAGCATTATTTTCTCTGGTTACAGCAGCATCCCGCCCATATGCAACAACTTGATATGTGTTGTATCAACGTATCCGGCAGTTCACTGACCGATCTGATGTTTAAAGACGATGTCCAGACTCTGTTTCTTGAATATCAGATCCCCTACCACAAAATATGTTTTGAAATTACTGAAAGTGTTGCCATTCTGAATTTGCAAAATACACTGAATTTTATTGAGCATTTCCGCCGTCAGGGATGCCGTTTTGCCCTGGATGATTTTGGCAGTGGTTTCTCATCTTATGGTTATCTGAAACATTTCCCGGCAGATTTTGTGAAAATTGACGGTTCCTTCATCCGCGATTTACTGGGAGATCATTACAATAAAGCCATTATCAAATCCATTCATGAAGTTGCGAAGGCAATGAACATGCTGACTATTGCCGAATTCGTCGAGAATACTGCTATCCTGACTGAATTGCGGCTGATGGGAATAGACTATGTTCAGGGTTATGCGATTTCGCCCCCTCAGCCGTTAACTTAACCCCTAAGACAACTTTGAAGTATTTTTTCATTGCCCTATTGCTGAAAACTCGTTCTGCTCATTAGAATAGCAACACCTGTTGACCTTTGCGGGTTCAGCAACAATACCTTTTCCCACTCTTACTCTGTGCCATTCCCGGCAGAATAAATTCGCAAAGGTCAACAGGTCCTATCGGCATCCCGTCGTTTCCGGATAGGTCTGACCCATTTTATTTATTTCGTTCGG
Source organism: uncultured Pseudoalteromonadaceae bacterium (assembly GCA_964643585.1). Lineage (GTDB taxonomy): Bacteria > Pseudomonadota > Gammaproteobacteria > Enterobacterales > Alteromonadaceae > Alishewanella. The sequence goes on along the minus strand of CAZXTH010000004.1, from coordinate 2,766 downwards.
AGTCTTTATGCAACGACTGCGTGAGTTATCGCGTCGTGTTGAGGCTGTGTATGGCGAAATAGCGGATACCTTTTCACTCTACCAGCAGAACAGCGGTTTACATTGCCGTTCAGGTTGTGGTGAATGTTGCCTGCAGCCGACAATTGAGGCTACGGTGCTTGAGGTATTACCGCTGGCATTATACTTGTTCGATCAAGGTAAAGCAGAACAGACACTGACACAACTCGAAGAGCTGACAGAACCCCAGGGCTGCTTTTTTTATCAGCGGCTGTCATTTGATGGCAAGCAGGGGCAATGTAGTGTTTATGCACAGCGTCCCAGTATCTGCCGCCTGTTTGGCGCAGCAGGATACCGGGACAAAACCGGAAAGCCATCGCTATCGGTGTGTAAAGTGATTAAAACTGATCGCACTGATGCGTTTCAGCAAGCCATTATTGCTATGGAATCTGATCCGCCACCAATGATGATGGCAAGCAAAGAGCAGGTCAGTCAGCTTGACTACGAGCTGGGCAATCAACATTTGCCGGTCAATGAAGCCGTAAAACAGGCTCTGGAAAAAGTATTATTCAAAGCCTGGTATGCCGGTTTTAATGATGATCAACAAATAGCTTAGTTCCACCCTTCCAGCACAATTTTGCCAACCGCTCTGCCGCTTTCCAGCAGGGCATGTGCCTGCCGTAAGTTAGCCGCATTAATACTGCCATACGTTTCTTTCAGCGTAGTCCGGACTTGCCCCTGCTGAACCAGCCTGGCAAGATCAGTCAGTAATTGGTGTTGTTCCTGCATATCTGGTGTACCAAACATCGAGCGGGTAAACATAAACTCCCAATGCAGTGAAATGCTTTTTTGCTTCAGAGGCAAAATATCCAGCCCTTTTTCCGGATCATCAATCAGTGCCAGTTTGCCTTGCGGAGCCAATATTTTTACCAGTTCAGCATAATGCTGTTCTGTATGGGTCAGGCTGGCAACATGGCTGACACAACTGATATCCAGAGCAGCCAGCTGCGGCAACATTGGCTGACTGTGATCCAGCACATAGTGCGCTCCCAGCTCCGTGACCCATTCTTTGGTTTCAGGGCGGGAAGCTGTCGCAATAACCGTAGCAGTGGTTAGCTGACGAGCCAGCTGAATCAGCACAGAACCAACACCTCCTGCACCACCGGTAATCAACAATACCGGCCGTGGATGCTTCAGGCTTGGCTGATGCAGTGCTAAACGATCAAATAATAATTCCCATGCGGTTATTGCTGTAAGTGGTAGTGCTGCCGCTTCAGCAAAGCTGAGTTTTTCCGGCATCAGCGCTGCAATACGTTCATCAACCAGCTGTAATTGGCTGTTACTGCCTGGCCGGGTAAGCGAGCCAGCGTAATATACTTTATCACCGGGTTTGAATAACGTAACGTCTGCCCCTGTGGCGACTACTTCTCCTGCAGCATCCCAGCCCAGCACTTTATATTCGCCGGCAGCCGGTTCCACCCGGTTACGGACTTTGGTATCTACAGGGTTCACCGAGACCGCAACCACCCTGACGAGAATATCATGTCCCTGTGCTTCAGGTTCCGGCAGTTCAATATCCAGCAATGCCAGACTGTCTGTAACCGGTAACGATTTCTGATAACCAACAGCTTTCATGATAGTTCTCCTGTTCAGATTTTACGCTTTGTCCTGCAGTTGATAGCGTTCTATTTTCTTCAGCAGCCCCTGCCTTGATAACCCCAGCAGGCGGGCTGCCTGGCTTTTATTTCCTTCGCACTGTGTAAGCGCCTGACGGATCAGACTGATTTCCAGTGCCTGAACCTGTGGTTCAAGTTCCAGCCCGGATTGTAGTATAACCTGTTGACCTTGCCATTGCTGTCCGGCCGTTTCCGGGTGCAGCAAGGCAATATCTGCCATGCTGATCACACCATTTCTGGCAATTGCCGCCACACTATCCAGGGTATTTTTCAGTTCGCGAACATTGCCCGGCCATTCCCGTTGCAAAAACCACTGCTGGGCAGCAGCATCCAGTTGCAATGTCTGCTTATGGCGCCGGCTGAATTGCTCCATAAAAAACTGCAGTAGCAACGGAATATCCTGGCGGCGTTCACTCAATGCTGGTGTTTCAATAGTGATGCCTTTAATCCGGTAATACAGATCTTCCCGGAACATCCCCTTGCGTACCAGTTCAGGCAGGTTTGCATTTGTCGCAGACACCAGCCTGATATCAATTTTTTGCTGCTGGCGTCCTCCGACAGGAAAAAACGTGCCTTCCTGCAGTACCCGCAACAACTTAACCTGCATCGGCAACGGCATTTCCCCGATCTCATCGAGAAACAACGTACCGCCATCTGCCAGTTTAAGCAACCCTTGACGGTCTTTATCTGCCCCGGTAAACGCGCCTTTAACATAGCCAAACAACTCACTTTCCAGCAAATCTGCCGGTATTGCTCCGCAATGAACAGAAATAAAGGGCCCGTCAGCACGCAAGCTTAAATCATGCAACGTTCTGGATATAACCTCCTTGCCTGTACCTGAAGGTCCGGTAACCAGTACCCGGACATCAGTAGGTGCAATACGCTGGATAAGTGTTTTAATTGCAACCATAGGCGGCGAAACACCGATCAATTGCTGCGATCCTACGGTAACAGCCTGTTGCTGGCGTAGCAGCTTCAGCTCTTTTTCCAGCTGATGCTTACCAATAGCCCGTTTAATTACCACCGCCAGTAATTCAGGGTCTATCGGTTTAGCAATAAAATCCCAGGCGCCCTGGGAAATAGCTTCTAGTGC
>CAZXTH010000003.1:19648-27074 GCA_964643585.1 uncultured Pseudoalteromonadaceae bacterium | reverse complement strand
ATGGTTCAGCCTGCTGAACCATTGGCATTAATACCTCAATAGCACCGGCACGGTTCATTTCTTCGCGTACGATCTGTTCTACTTTACGCAATACCCGGATCCCGGTTGGCAGATAGGTATACATACCTGAAGCAACCCGGCGGATCATACCGGCACGTAGCATAAGTTTATGGCTGATGATTTCTGCATCGGCCGGTGTTTCCTTTACGGTGGAGAGAAGATACTGACTGGTACGCATAGTATTTCCGTTTGTGCCTGAATTATAGCGGCCATTTTAGCAAGGCCGCAGTGCCAATTCTATCTGTTGTTATTTAAGTTTAATGTCGTGACGTATGACTTTGTTCGTGACCTGACGGCCATTGAGCATACCTCCGACAGAATAGATTTCGCCGTTAATATCGATCAAACCTCGTAAATCCATTACCGGGGTGGTATCTGTTGCAGCCAGCCATTTCTGCTGAGGTACCGAATACACCCATACCTTTGCATCCGGTTCGGCAGCTTGCTGCTGTATACCTGTGCCATCGTGATGATGTGGTGTAACACTACCACCTATAAAAGCAATGATATTTTCATTATTGAGTTGAGTGCCAATGGCCGCCATACGATAACGGGCTGTTCCGGTAGGATGAGAAACCGGTTGCCATTCAATTTTATTGGGATTGCTGCCGATACTGCCACGCCAGCATGCAGGCGTGCTGACAAATTCCCGTGGTTTATTAGCCGGATAACTCAGTGACACGCCATCACATACCAGCATAGTATTTCCTGTTATACCACCGGTAAGTCCAAAAACGGCTTTACCAGGAAATGGCGTGGCCTGAGACCAGCGCTGGGTAAAGTTATCAAACAGCTGAACCAGATTTACGGCGCCGTCATCACTCCAGCCACTGACCAGATAGATATAGCGGTTCTGATAAGGCAGAGCAACCATATCATCAACGGCAACCGGAATATCATTCAGCCGGGTATAGCGCTGGGTGACTGGGTCGAAGCGGTAGCTGTCCGGTGCTGTACTGCGACTGCCATCTGCATTTACGCTATAGCCACCAAACAGAAAAATATTATTGTTCAGAGCGGTGGCGCTAGCTGCAACTCTGCCTCTGGCTCGTTGCTGTAAAGGCACTGGGGCAACAGCATTCCAGCCAAATTCTCCGGCAGTATGCATCCAGACTTTATTGTGAATATCGGTGGCCTGTTTACCGGCAGACATACCGAGCATGCTGACCAGATAAGTTTTCCCACGTACAGTGGTTGCAGCTACTGCATTACCGGTAACCGGTTCTGGCAGGTCTGGCACTGCGGCAGTAACTGCTGCGGCAGTGAACAGACTAAGGAAGCTGAATGATTTCAGTAACATGGTTATGTTCTCCGTGGACGGTCCATTTAATATTGTAGTGATACAGTGTCATTCCATACTGTTGTTCAGTCTGGCGCTGTTTTTTATAAGGAGGGCGGGGGTCCTGTTTCAGCACTTTTTCAATAAATTGTTGCAGATGCGGATACTGCCTTTGTTGCTGGCAAAATCCGGTCGCCTGCTCTGAAAAACTGACTGTCATGGCAGTTTCCGGAGCTGCGTCTGCAAAGCCACCTGCAGCTTGCGGTAAAGCATCAGCGTAAGGTAAATAAGGTTTAATATCCAGTACTGGCGTACCGTCGAGCAAATCAATGCCACCCAGATGCAGAATTAACTGGTCACCTTTACGTTCACTGCCTTCAAAACTGACCACTGATAACCCCAATGGGTTGGGTCTGAATGTTGCACGGGTTGCGAAAACACCTTTACGGGCATTACCTCCAAGACGGGGAGGCCGCACCATTGGAGACCAGCCTTTTTCAGCCGTTTCATGAAAGATAAATACCAGCCACAGATGACTGAAACTGTCAAGGCCGCGAATGATCGTGTCGTCGCTGTAGGGAGGATGCAGAATAAGCTCGCCTCTGGCTTCTGGTATCAAACCTGGCTGGCGTGGAATCGCAAACTTCTGTTTGTAAGGTGATTTTATATAACCTACAGGGGTTAGCTGGTACGAATTCATGAGCTCCTGATTGTGAGGCACTGCCACTATTTACTGATGTTAAAGCCCGTATTATGAAGCGAGCTTGCTGAAACAACAAGTTAAGGCATGGCTGATAAAAGAACGGCTATTGTTTTCCGGCAGATAATGACTGTCTGGCCGTCTGAATCTCTTTGACGCCAGATGCATTAAAGGGTAAAACAATGCATTAGTGAGATTTTTCAGGATGCTATTCAGGATGGAACGTAAAACACTGCTGACCGAATGTCCAGATTCAAAAGGGCTTATCGCCAGGATTACCGGGATCTGTTACCAGCAACAACTTAACATTATCCGTAATACCGAATATGTTGATCCGGTAAGTGGTCAGTTTTATATGCGTACTGAGCTTGAAGGTGATTTCAGAAACGGTATATTGCTCGAAGGGCTGGACCAGATTCTGCCGATTGGCAGTACGAGGAAACTGGTAAGTCAGCGGGCGAAGAAAGTTGTTGTACTTGTGAGCCGTGAAGCCCACTGTCTGGGTGATATTCTGATGAAAGTGTATGATGGTTCCTTGGCCCTGGATATTGCAGCGGTTGCTGGTAATCATCCGGAACTGGCCAGTCTGGCTGAAAAGTTTGGTCTACCTTATCATTATGTTCCGCATCAGGGAATCAGCCGAGAGCAGCATGAAGCTGCGTTACTTGAAGTTATCGCACCCTATGAACCCGAGTATCTGGTATTGGCTAAGTTTATGCGGGTACTTACTCCTGCTTTTGTCAGCCGCTACCCTAACCGTATTATTAATATACATCACAGTTTTTTGCCTGCGTTTATCGGGGCCAATCCTTATCAGCAGGCATTTGAACGAGGTGTAAAGATAATTGGTGCCACTGCACACTTTGTGAATGATTATCTTGATGAAGGCCCGATTATCCAGCAGAAAGTTGCTCAGGTTGATCACAGTTACAGTGCTGAGGCAATGGCCAGAGCCGGCCGGGATGTTGAAAAGCTGGCTCTGACAGAAGCTTTACAGTTGGTGGTGGAAGACCGGGTGTTTGTACACGGCAATAAAACGGTCATTCTCTGAGCAATGTTATTTAGTGAGCAATATTGTTCAGATTGAATCCTGTGGCTCCAGAGTGTAAATATTGTCCAGTTGCATAGCACTGGAATGGCTGACTTTTAAATCTTTTACCCGACCGTTACGTAAACTGTATACCCAGCCATGAACGGACAATTTTTGCCCTCTTTCCCAGGCATCCTGTACAAAGCTGGTATGGCAAAGGTTTCTTACCTGTTCCACTACGTTCAGTTCACATAGCCGGTTCAGGCGTTCGTCTTCATCGGCTATTTCATCCAGTTCATGACGATGAATAGCATAAACATCTTTTACATTACGTAGCCAGTTGTCTACAAAACCTACTCTTTGCTTATTCATGGCTGCTTTTATGCCTCCACAGCCATAATGTCCGACAACCATAATATGTTTTACCTGTAACGCGTCTATAGCGTATTGCAGAACAGACAGGCAATTCATATCTGAATGCAAAACAAGGTTTGCTACGTTACGGTGTACAAACAATTCTCCTGGAAGCAAACCAACAATTTCGTTAGCAGGAACCCGACTGTCTGAACAACCTATCCATAAATATTCGGGACTTTGCTGTTCTGACAGTTGCTTAAAAAAACCGGGTTGTTCCCGTTCAATCTGATCGGCCCACTGCCGGTTATTAGTAAATAGCGTTTTAATGTCTGGCATAACTTCACCCTTGTGACAGTTTAGCGATAAGATAACTGATTTGTTGGCTGTTAGAGCACCGACCAGCTTTGCTAATCTCTTGCTGATGTATAGATAAAAACACAATAACAATCGTTGTGTAAAGCCATTATGTTTTGTATGGTTTTTATAAATATTTAATATAATATATTTGCTATATTATAGTTGTTGGTATCATAATATATAATCAGTTTTGTTTTTATCGATTCAAATAATCATTTATTAACCCAAGCTGAACAGAAGCGGTAAGATAGAATTAAATAATATTTTTTCTATCTTTATTTTTTGTAATTTATTTATTATTCTCTGTCATATTTTATGAAAGGAGCCTGAGATGTCATTGCTACTCGACAAGCGTGAATTAAAAAAAGCAGCTAAAGAACTACCCTTAGTTAAACTGACAGAAGTGATTGAAACTCTGAATGCAGTTCTGGCAGAGCGCCAGAAAGAAGTTGAACTGATTTCTCAGATTCAGCAACTGGCACAATCTCAGGGATTCACTCTGGAACAACTGGGTTATAAACTGAACAATGAATTAGTAGCTTCTGATGATAATGAAGCATCTTCTGAATCATCTTCCCGTCCTGTTAAGCCTAAGTTTAAAACAATCAACAAAGAGAGCCAATTCTTCTATGTTGAGAATGGTGAACTGAATTTACTGCGTACCCATACAATGAAAAAAGGGTTACAGGACCGTGGTATTAGTGTTGTTCCTACCGGTGAAGTAGATAAAAAATATGCTAAGCAAGTTGATAAACTGATCGCTGAAGCAACGGAACAGGCTGTTGAGAACTTTAATAAGAAAGTTGATATCTGGAATGAATGGGCGGCGGTAAACGGCGGCGAAATTCTGGAAAAGAGATAATTACATATTCAATAAAAACCCGGCAGTTGCCGGGTTTTTTCATTTATTTAGGCTGAGCATCTATTGACTGACCATTAGTACCTTTACTGTCATCTGACATCAGGTATAAGTACAACCACATCAGATCTGCTGGTGTTTTCAGTTTGCTTTTATCTTCAGCCGGAAAGGCTGCTCCCCGCATCTTGGTTTGTGTTGCTCCGGGATTAATACAATTAACTCTCACTGAGGTATTCTCGTATTCATCTGCAATAGTTTGCATTAATCCTTCAGTAGCAAATTTTGAAACCGCGTAGGTTCCCCAGAACGCCCGGCCTTTACGACCCACACCGGAAGATGTAAAAACAACTGAGGCAGCAGGAGACTTACGTAAAACCGGTAGCAATGCCTGAGTCATCAGCATTGGTGCAGTAACATTTACCTGCATAATATCCTGCCAGCCTTGTTGCTCAATATATTCAAACGGACTGAGTACACCAAGGAGTGCGGCATTATGTAATACACCGTCTAGTCTGCCGAATTCTGCTTCAATAGTGGCAGCCATGTCCTGATAATGTTTACGGGTTGCACCTTTCAAATCCAATGGCACTATTGCTGGTTCAGCACCACCGGCAGCAACGATTTCATCATAAACTGCAGTGAGTTTGTTGGTGGTTTTTCCCAGCAGAATAACGGTTGCACCATGACGGGCATAGGTCAGAGCTGCTTCCCGGCCAATACCGTCGCCGGCACCCGTGACCAGAATGATCTTATTATTCAATGCGTCTTTAGCCGCGATATAGTTTTGCATAATATTGAGTTACCTTCAGACTACCGGAAAACCGCGCCAGCATACGCAAAAACATCTGGCTTTGCATCTTTCTTTATTCATTCTTAATTTTTCAACTAGCGATTTTTACGGCTTTAGGTTAACTTTAACTGGTCTTAGCTGTTGGTTTAGGGTGTATTGACTTTTGCTGTAGTTCTCTCCTGCAAAAGTCAATACACCCTGACAGGGTTAATTAAAATAAGCAGTTACTGCTGTAAAATAAAAAACGAATAAGGACTGGGGAGACAATATGAAAAAGCTAGCCATTAGTGTTGCTGTCACCGTGGCTCTGGGGTTAACCGGTTGTGGTGACTCTCTGGATGACATAAAGAATGATGTTGAGCAGGGAGGTGGTGCGGTTCCTGCCTCCAGAGTGGTATTTGATCCTGCGGCCAGCAGAGTTTCAGTACCGAATGATTTGTTATTTCTGGGCACAACGGATGGTACTCTGACACTGGATTCCGGTACTGATCCTGATTATACCTCTCCCCAGACTGCACTGGGGGCACTGGATGGCTGGTCTACCCAGAACCCGTTTACTGTTGAACTGCAATTTTCTCAGGGCGCGACTCTGAATGCTGATTCTGCCAGCCAGCCCGGAGCCGTTAGACTGTATGAAATAACCACTGGTCAGGGAAGTGCTACGGCGGCTTCTGGTTCCTGTGAAGCCAGAACACGTGGCCATGCCTGCGAAGTAGTAACAGAACTGACGTTTGGTCAGGATTTTTTCTCTGCGGCCAGTAACAATAATGTGGCAGTTATTCCGTTAAGGCCGTTTAAGCCGGCTACTACCTATCTGCTGGTATTATCATCTACATTGACTGACAGCAATGGTAATGCGGTTAAACCTTCTACTAATTACGAGCTGTTGAAGCAGGACTTTGATTCTAAACCTCTGGGTACGCCAGATCAGCGTAATCTGCAACAGCTGATTAATTCATTTGAAGATGCGGTAGAAGCTGAAGGCGTAAATAAAGATAACATTATTTATACTGCAGCCATTACCACTCAATCTGTAGGTGCAGTGTTGACGACGCTGAAGCAGTTGATGGCCTCTCCGACACCGAATGGTTATCAGCCAACAGGTTTTAGTGTGACTAATACCGGTTTAACAGTAGCTGATCTGGGCTCGCCTTTTGATAGCTCTCCGGCTTTTTCGCTGGCGCAACTTTATCAGGGGTCTGTGACTCTGCCATATTATCTGAGTGCACCAACAGCTGAAAATTCAACAGCTCCGCTTTCAACCCGCTGGCTGGCACGTTGCGATAGTGGTGCCATTATTGCTGCATTACCTGATTCAATGAAACCGGGTACCCCTGTTTCAGAAAATGATGGCTTTTGTGTGGCTGCAAGTAGTGGGGCATTACGTGATTTAGGGGTTGATACTTCCCGGCACCTGACCAAATTTAATACCATTCCCCAAATTAATGCTAATCAGTCGATTCCTGTTCAGATGACAGTTCCTGTTGGTACTACTCCCGCAGCCGGCTGGCCGGTGGTGATTCTGCAGCATGGTATTACGTCCAGAAAAGAAGATATGCTGGCAGTGACCGGTGCGTTATCTGCTCAGGGTTTTGCAACCGTTGCGATTGATCATCCGCTGCACGGCGCTCGTGGTTTTGGTGCTATTACCGCCAGTGGTACCAATGGTAACCCTACGGTTTATATGAATCTGGGTAATCTGCTGGTTACCCGTGATAATCTGCGGCAGAGTATTGCCGATATGCTGGCATTACGCCTTGGCCTGAATTTTATTCAGGGTGTATCTCTTGATATGGAAAATGTCTATGTATTGGGCCACTCTTTAGGCGCTATTGCTTCAACAGCTATGGTGTCACTGGCTAATACTGCAACCGGTTCTGCTCAGTTGGATGCATTGTATCAGGTTAAAGCCGCTACACTGGGTATGCCTGGTGGAGCGATTGCTAACTTCCTGCTGGCATCACCGTCATTCAGTCCGTTAATCAAATCATCGC
>CAZXTH010000003.1:17987-19638 GCA_964643585.1 uncultured Pseudoalteromonadaceae bacterium | reverse complement strand
TGAACCTTTTATCAGCTATCTGCAGCAAAATGGACAACAGACCGTTGTTACACAATTGAATGCAACCTTTACTCAGTTTGCTTTTGCAGCTCAGACTGTTGTAGACAGTGGTGATCCAAATAACTATGCAGCGGCACTGGTTGCAGCAGGAACACCAGTTCATGTGCTGGAAGTTGTCGGTGACGGAGCAAATAATCTGCCGGATCAGGTTATTCCTAACGGTTATGCTAATCCGCTGGCCGCTTTGGCTGCGGGAGCTATGCCGCTGGCAGGAACAGAGCCTTTAGCCCGTTTGCTGCAGACAACCGCTGTCGGGCCGGCTGCTGCAGGCCCGGTTCCGTTGAGTGGTAATGGTATTGCCCGTTTTAATGCCGGTGCTCATGCTTCTTTACTGAGCCCTGCGAGCAGCGCAGCGGCAACGGTTGAAATGCAAACGCAGGCTATTAGCTTCTTCATGACTGAGGGGGCTGCAGTCAGTGTGGCTAATCCATCAGTGTTGGTACCTGCTAACTAAGTAATATGTAGTAAACAAAGCCCGGCATGCCGGGCTTTTTCTTTTTTCAGAACAGTTTAAAATGCAGTAAATTTCTAATGAGGGTATGACCTTGGCGTTTTTACATGAGTATGGATTATTTCTGGCAAAAGCGGTTACGGTAGTGATTGCTCTGGCAATTATTATCGGGTTGATTGGTGGTGCAGCATTAAAAGCCAGGCAGCAGAAAAAGGGACAGTTGCAGTTTACGGATTTGTCTGAGCAGCATCAGGAACTTCAGATTGATTTACAGCAGGTTCTGCTGGATAAAAAGCAGTTTAAAAAATGGTTTAAAGAACAGCAAAGCCTGCCAAAACAGGAGAAAAGACTCTACGTTATTGACTTTAAAGGCAGTATAGACGCAAAAGAAGCCGATGCCTTGCGCGAGGAAGTTACGGCTATTCTGACTATTGCTTCACCACAGGATGAAGTGCTGGTTCGCCTGGAAAGTGGCGGAGGAGTAGTACATGGCTATGGTCTGGCAGCTTCTCAGCTGGATCGTATACGGCAGCGTAATATCCCATTGACAGTTGCAGTAGATAAAGTTGCTGCCAGCGGCGGTTATATGATGGCCTGTATTGGGAATAAAATTCTGGCCGCGCCGTTTGCGATTATCGGTTCCATTGGTGTGGTGGCCCAGTTACCTAACTTTAATAAGCTACTGAAGAAAAATCATGTCGATTTTGAACAGTTTACAGCAGGAGAGTTTAAACGGACAGTAACGCTCTTTGGTGAAAATACTGAGAAGGGACGGCAGAAGTTCCAACAGGAACTGGAAGATACGCATCAGTTGTTTAAAACCTTTGTGAAGAAGCATCGCCCTCAGCTGGAAATTGATGATGTCGCCACAGGAGAACATTGGTTTGGCTATCAGGCTGAAGAACTGAAACTGATTGATCAGCTCCAGACCAGCGATGATTATTTGCAGCAGCAACTGGCAGAACGCCAGGTGTTACAGGTTAAGTTTCAGTTACGTAAAGGACTGGCAGAAAAAGCGGGGCTTGGTGTTGCCAGTGGCCTTGGCTCTTTATGGCAAAAAATGCAACAGCAACGTTTACCATAATGATATTGAGCCGGATGATGCTATTTGTCCGGCTGTTCATGTGTTCTGGCGATAGT
>CAZXTH010000003.1:17084-17977 GCA_964643585.1 uncultured Pseudoalteromonadaceae bacterium | reverse complement strand
AGCGTATTGCTAAAGTGCTTTACTTCGCTGATAAAGCTTCTAAGATAAAATCTTATTAGTTATGAAATAAGGTTTATGGAACCAGACCGAAGGTGTGCTGCTTTTCTGATGATTGCGGCATATTCTGTTCCAGCCACAGCTGTGGCTGTATCTGTATTATATATCGCTGCAACCTTTTCTTTTGCCGGAGCTCTGTATCCGGCTATTCCTCTGAAACTCGTTTATCCAATAGTCGAATCTGGCCTGTTGCCGGATATTCGTTATGGTGAGCGCATTGTTCAACTTTGTTACTAAGCGGAGCATAAAGAAATCCTATGGAAGTTATGATTCTGGTTGGCCTGATCTTGCTAAATGGTATTTTCGCGATGTCGGAAATTGCTATTGTGACGGCCAGAAAATCCCGTCTGAAAAATATGGCGTTATCTGGTAGTAGTTCAGCCAGAGCCGCATTACAACTGGCTGAAGATCCAACACAGTTTTTATCAACAATTCAGATTGGTATAACAACTATCGGGATCCTGAACGGTATTTTTGGAGAATCTGTTCTGGCTGAGCCATTCTCAATCTGGATGCAAACGTATGGTATGGCAGAAGACGTTGCTTCTGTACTATCAACTGTGCTGGTAGTACTGGTAGTAACTTATGTATCTATTGTTGTCGGGGAGCTGGTTCCAAAGCGCATAGGGCAGATTAGTGCTGAAAGAATAGCCTGTATTATTGCCAGACCAATGGCTGTTTTAGCAGTGGTTGCCAAGCCTTTTGTGTGGCTGTTATCCGGTTCAACCCATACCATTATGAAAGTGCTTGGATTTCATCATTTGATGGCCGGCACGGTGACTCACGAAGATATCCAGGCGATTCTGCAGGAAGGTTCATCCGCTGGCATCATTGAA
>CAZXTH010000003.1:0-17074 GCA_964643585.1 uncultured Pseudoalteromonadaceae bacterium | reverse complement strand
TCATTGAACATAATGAGCATACCATTGTAAAAAATGTTTTCCGGCTGGATGATCGCAATATTTCGTCCTTGATGGTACCCCGTTCTGACATTATCTATCTGGATGCCAGCCAGCCGTTGGAGCACAATCTTAAAATAGTGATGCAATCTCCTCATTCCCGTTTTCCGGTATGCCGCAATAATGTCGAAGATATTGTAGGTATTGTTTCAGCTAAACAGCTACTTGCCCAGTCTGTGGCGGGGAAAGTTATTCAGATAGCAGCTTTGGCTAAGCCCTGTAGTTTTGTTCCTGACAGTTTGTCCGGGCTGGAGCTACTGGAGCATTTTCGCAGTACCGGTGCCCGTATGGTATTTGTTGTTGATGAATACGGCGATCTGAAAGGCATGGTAACTCAACAGGATATGATGGATGCACTGGCCGGTGAGTTTGTACATGATGGCTATGATGATCCGATGATTATCCGCAGAGAAGATGGTTCTTTGCTACTGGATGGGCTACTGCCGGTTATTGATTTAAAAGATACGCTGGATATCAGACAGCTGCCAGATGAGCATGAAGGCCGGTACCAGACACTAAACGGGTTACTGATGTACGAACTGGGCCGAATTCCGCAGACAACCGATGTTATTGTGATAGACGGCTGGCGGCTTGAAATTGTTGATATGGATGGGAAAAGAGTGGATAAAGTGCTGGCAAACCGGCCAGAAGATGAGCAACAGGAAATATAAAGACCAATGCCCTTCAGCAGGTTACTGAAGGGCATTGTATATGAAGGCTATCGTATATTATGCAGATCGATATCTTCTTCTTTTAAGCCTGCTTTCAGATCGTAGTATACGTCTTTATCAAAGCTGTTTTCGCTTTTGGCAACAACACACGACACCATTGCATCACCGATACAGTTAACAACCGTGCGGCTCATATCCAGTAAGCGGTCAACACCAATAATCAGTGCAATACCTTCCACCGGCAAACCAACCTGTTGCAATACCATTGTCAGCATGATCAGACCTGCCCCCGGCACACCAGCGGTACCAATAGTTGCTAAGGTTGCTGTCAGAATTACCATAAGGAAATCGGAAACGCTGAGATCAACACCGTAAATCTGGGCGATAAATACTGTGGCGACACCCTGCATAATGGCTGTCCCGTCCATATTCAGTGTTGCGCCCAACGGAATAGTAAAGGAGCGGACATTGTTCTGAACGCCCAGACGTTTTACCGTTTCCATCGTTACCGGAATCGTGGCATTGCTGCTTGATGTGCTGAAAGCAAACAGCACCAGCTCGCGCATTTTGCGGAAGAAGGTAATCGGGCTAAGGCCTGACATAGCCTTGAGCATTAAAGAGTAAGTACCGAACAAGTGCAGAGCCAGTACAAACAGCACCAGGAAGAAATATTTTGCCAGACTGGCAATGGTATCAAAGCCCAACGAAGTAAACAGTTTAGCCATGAGGAAGAATACGCCGTAAGGTGCGAAATTCATCATCAGCACAACCAGACGCATAATAACTTCATTTAAATCGCTGAAGAAAGAGGAGAGGCGTTCACCGGCTTTACCGCTCAGTGAAATTGCCAGCCCGAACAAAATGGCAAACACAATAATCTGTAGCATATTGCCATTAGCCATTGAGGAAATAGGGTTTGTTGGGAATATATCGATTACGATTTGGCTCAGGGATTGACCCGGACCCGGATCAAAATTGGCGCTGGACGTGAGGTTAAGTCCTTCACCAGGGCCGACAAATAATGCCAGGCCTATGGCCAGTGTAATTGCCACTGGTGTTGTCAGTATGTACATGGCAATAGTTTTGCCTGCCAGTCGTCCCAGGTTAGATGTGTCTTTCAAGGAGCCTGTGCCACAAACCAGAGAAACAAATACCAGTGGTACAACCAGCATTTTCAGTACTGCCAGAAAAATTTCGCCACCGATATGGAAAAGACCATCAACAAAAATTGCTCTGATAGGTAATTCAAGACCTAGCAGTACCAGAGTACGCTCATCCTGACCTGCCAGAATAAATTTAAAAATAGTACCGACCAGAAAGCCGGCTAGCATCCCCAGAACAATTTTTTGTGTAAGGCCGAGTTTAGATAGTTTTTGTATCATTTATAGTAAACCAGCATCTTCAGAGAGGCGCCTAGCCTAGCAGGTTGTTATTAGCTTGTGCAGTCCGATCAGAGGGTTTTTTGGTAGTTCTGCAGGAATATTGAGACGATTAACGAATAATATACTTCCGGTAAACTGTAAAGCACTTAAGTCTGCGGTGTTTACCGGAAGCAAATTGCTGAGATCAGATATGCTGGAAAGAATAAACTGAGCCCAGATTCAGAATACGGGTTAGTTCATCCAGTGCTGTGCGTGATTCATTTAACAGCTGCGGATCTGTCAAATCATGTTCTGATAATTCATCACGATAGTGCTGGTCAATCCAGTTATCAAGTGTGGTAAACAGCTGCTCATTCATCAATACTGATTGATTTACTGCCTTTTTTTCCTGTTCGTTCAGAACAACCCGCAGTCGCAGACAGGCAGGGCCACCACCATTACGCATGCTCTGTTTTACATCATAATAGTGCACTTTGCTGACTGGTGTGCCCAGTTGGGGAAGTTGAGCCAGATAAGCTGCGACATTAGGATTTTCTTCGCATTCTGTCGGTGCAATAAGCGCCATACTGCCATCTGGCAGGCAAACCAGCTGCGTATTAAACAGGTAAGTACGTATGGCATCTTCAACCTGCACCTGTTGATCTGAAACCTCTATCAGGTGCAGCTCGTTGTACGCACCAAACTTGCGTTTCAGTTCATCCAGCTTTTCCTGGCTGTTCAAAAATGCCTGCTGATGATAAAACAGCACATTGCGGTTACCTACAGCGATAACATCGTTATGAAATACCCCCTGGTCGATAACTGCGGGGTTTTGCTGGATATAAACGACTTTTTCGTCTGTTAGTCCATGTAAACGAGCCACAGCTTCGCAGGCTTCACGTGTATGGCGTGCCGGAAAACGGGTTGGTGCGGGTTTTGTCCGGTCAAAAGCGTAGCGGCCGTAAACAAAGAGTTCAACTCCGGCATCGCCGTAATTTGTGCATAATCTGGTATGATTAGCAGCGCCTTCATCGCCAAAGTGTTCATTGTCTGGCAGATGGTGATGATGGGCAAAGTATGACGGATTACTGAACATTGCCTGTAGTATTCTGCCTGTGGTTTCTGGTTCCAGTGAACGGTGAAATTTGTTTGTCAGGTTAGCCGGTGTAAAATGTATGCGTCTATCCTGAGTATCCGGACTCGGAGAAATGGTTGCAGCGTTTGCTGTCCACATACTGGATGCAGAACAAACAGCCCGGAAAATTGCCGGTGCTTGTTTGGCGGCTTGTTCGAGAACACGGGCATCTGTACCGCTGAATCCAAGCCTGCGTAAGGTATAAACATCAGGGCGTTCCTGTGGTGCAAGTATGCCTTGAGTCAGCCCGAGATCGTGCAGCGCTTTCATTTTCCGCAAGCCCTGCTTAGCTGCCTGGCGCGGGCTGGATTTAAGATTGGCATTAAGTATTGAGGCAACATTGCCGACCGATAAGCCGGCGTAGTTATGTGTTGGTCCGACCAGACCATCAAAGTTGGCTTCAAAGAAATTCATTTTTGCTTTATATCCTTCTGCAGGAAAGGGCACTTTTTTTATTATTATTGCGGCCGTTATGCATGTGCTTCATTCTGATTTGGCGAACAAGTCGCCAGATAACCCTGGAAAATGGGTCGCTTTGCATAATAATGAGTTTAGATACTTGTCACAACCGCGGTTTACGGATATACGTTAAAAAAGAACTGTATATAGACAGGTACAAGGTTAGGGATCTCTGAATAAAGATGGCGAAATCACTGGTAATAGTCGAATCTCCGGCAAAAGCTAAGACAATCAACAAGTATCTGGGTAATGATTTCATTGTGAAATCAAGCGTTGGGCATATCAGGGATTTACCGGCCAGTAGCAGCAAAGAAAAGAGCAAAGGTTCTGATAAGACTTTATCTAAAGAAGAAAAAGCCTATCAGGCACTGGTTGACCGGATGGGTATTGATCCTGAGCATGGCTGGAAAGCCCGTTATGAAATTCTTGCTGGCAAAGAGAAAGTTGTAAAAGAGCTGAAAGCTCTGGCAGAAAAAGCAGATACGGTTTATCTGGCAACGGACTTAGACCGCGAAGGGGAAGCTATTGCCTGGCACTTGCAGCAGATTATCGGTGGCAAGGAAGATAAGTTTAAACGGGTAGTGTTTAACGAGATTACGAAAAACGCTATCCAGCAGGCGTTCAAACAGCCAGGCGAACTGAACCAGGACCGGGTTAATGCACAGCAAGCCCGGCGTTTTCTTGACCGTGTAGTAGGTTTTATGGTGTCGCCACTGCTCTGGAAAAAGATTGCCAGAGGCCTGTCGGCTGGTCGGGTTCAATCTGTAGCTGTAAGGCTGGTTGTTGAACGTGAGCGTGAAATAAAAGCATTCGTACCCGAAGAATACTGGACTGTCGCTGCGGATACACTGACAGGCAAGAAACTACCTCTGCAACTGGATGTTACCCGCGATAAAGGCAAGCCTTTCCGGCCATTGAACAAAGCTCAGGCTGATGCGGCGCTTGCCAGATTAAAACCCGCTAGTTACCGGGTTATTGACCGTGAAGACAAACCGAGTAGTAGCAAACCTCAAGCTCCTTTCATCACTTCCACCTTGCAGCAGGCTGCCAGTACCAGGTTAGGATATGGTGTTAAAAAAACAATGATGCTGGCTCAGCGTTTGTATGAAGCTGGCCATATTACTTATATGCGTACCGACTCCACTAACCTTAGTGCTGAAGCTGTTGATAATTGCCGCCAGTATATCCTTAAGCAGTTTGGTAAAGCCTATCTGCCAGAAAACCCGGTCAGCTATGGCAGTAAGGCGAATGCACAGGAAGCGCACGAGGCTATTCGCCCGTCTGATGTGCAGGTTCTGGCCAGTGCATTAGGTGATATGGAAGCCGATGCCCGTAAACTATACGAATTGATCTGGCGGCAATTTGTTGCCTGCCAGATGCCACCAGCGTTATACGATGTCACTAATATCACAGTAGAAGCTGCTGAATTTGAACTGAAAGCCAAAGGGCGGGTTCTGCGTTTTGATGGCTGGACAAAAGTACAGCCGGCAGTTAAGCGCAAGGACGAAGAAGATAATGAGTTGCCTGATGTTGCTGCAGGTGAGCAGCTGCAGTTGCAGCAGCTTATTCCGGCACAGCACTTTACCAAACCACCAGCCCGATTCAGCGAAGCGAGTCTGGTAAAGGAACTGGAAAAGCGGGGTATTGGCCGTCCTTCAACCTATGCGGCAATTATTTCTACCATTCAGGATCGTGGCTACGTTAAGGTTGAAAACAAGCGCTTTTATGCTGAAAAGATGGGTGAAATTGTTACTGACCGTCTGGTTGAGAATTTCAGCAACCTGATGAATTACGACTTCACCGCCAATATGGAAGTGAAACTGGATGATATTGCCAGTGGTGAATTACAGTGGCGTAAAGAGCTGGATAGTTTTTATCAGGCGTTTTCAGAGCAGCTTAAAAAGGCCGAAAATGACCCTGAGCAGGGCGGGATGCGGACTAATCAGTTTGTGTTGACCGATATCGATTGTCCTGCCTGTAGCCGGAAAATGGGTATAAGAACTGCCAGCACGGGTGTTTTTCTGGGATGTTCCGGCTACAACCTGCCTCCTAAAGAGCGTTGCACTCAAACCCTTAATCTGGTGCCGGGTGATGAAGCTGTTAATGCCGCAGATGATGATGAACTGGAAACAGAAGCGCTACGCCATAAAAAACGTTGTGCCAAGTGTGGTACAGCAATGGACAGCTATCTGCTGGACGAGAGTCGTAAGCTGCATGTTTGTGGTAATAACCCTGCCTGTGATGGCTATGAAATAGAACAGGGTAATTTCAAACTGAAAGGCTATGAAGGGCCTGTTATTGAATGTGATAAGTGTGGCTCTCAGATGCAACTGAAGTCGGGGCGTTTCGGTAAGTATTTTGGTTGCACTAACAGTGAGTGTAAAAATACCCGTAAATTACTGCGTAACGGTGAAGCTGCACCACCGAAAGAAGAGCCTGTCCACTTACCAGAGCTGCGTTGCGAAAAGTCTGATGCTTACTTTGTATTACGTGATGGAGCAGCTGGTGTGTTCCTGGCGGCATCAACTTTCCCTAAATCACGTGAAACCCGTGCGCCACTGGTATCTGAACTGGTTAGGTTCCGTGAGCGTTTATCGCCCAAGTTCTTTTATCTGGCAGATGCTCCGCAAAAGGACCCTGAAGGAAATCCGGCAATAATACGCTGGAGCCGTAAGACAAAGCAGCAGTATGTTATGTCTGAGAAAGAAGGTAAGGCGACCGGCTGGTCTGCCTGGTATGAAAAAGGAAAGTGGGTAGTCGCTAAAGGCTGATTCACTATAACCAGCGCCGGCATGCCGGCGCTGGTTTACCATTTGCGTTTAGGTGCAAATAATTCGTCGATGTCTTTGTTTTCTTTTTCTTCGCGTTTTTCTCTGTCGCGGATATTACCTTCTTTCAGCTGGGTGCTGATTTCCTCGAGCAGCTGAAGAATGTCGGATTTACGACCTACAGTATAGTCATTTGGATGAGGCGCATTGTTCAGCATTGCCATGGCTCTTTCGTAATACTGCCTTGATGAGCCCAGAAGATTATTATTTCGTGCCTGATTGCCACGTTTAATCTGGCTTTCTACATTAATCCGCAGCTGAAGATTTTCAAGCCTGCGGTCTTCAATAATAACCTGCTGTGTATCGATATTACCGCGAACATGTTCAGCCCGCAGAATAGTGCGCAATTTTTTGACACCTTTAATCATAATGATCATCTGGTGGTCGTTATCTGGCAGTGGGGCAGTTTCCGGGCTGCCAGCGTCTGCAAAATTGTCTTTCAGACGGCTTTCAGTTTCCGCCAGCCGTTGTTTCAGTTCTTTAGATGAGGGTTCCAGCTCAGACATGGCTTTTAAGGTAAAAGCAATCCGTTTCAGCAGCATCTGAGACAGTGTAATTGTCAGAGGAACATTTGCAGCATTCATCAAAATATCTTCGGTATCTTCCAGAACCGCTCTTAATTTGCTGTATTCTGCTCGTCTCAATGCCGCCAGCCGTTCTTTATGCTGCTGAATAGCATTGACGATAATCGTGATGATTACCAATGCTATGATCAGCGTAATAATAAGAGTAAGCAGCATTTAAACCTCTGTTGATACAGGTCTTTCAGACATAGTAATCATAATTATCGTCAAATAACAGTTATTCATTAGCAGCTGTTAACGTTTCGGCAGTTTATGGCAAACACAGCCTGAAAACGCCGCCGCCCAGTTTACCACCATTAAACAGCTCAATAGTGCCGGTTTTTTCACGGTGTTTATGAGCCTGGGCAATTAAATGAGCAAAAAACAGGCCAAGACCAGTATGACTTTTACCAAGATCCGGCACATTCATCAGGCTGCCGCTGTTATGCAGCATAAAATCAGGAAAGCCCGGGCCGTCATCGTGAATCTCTATTACCAGTTGCTCGTTTACTGTTGTCGTTGTCAGCTGAATTTGTTTCCTGCTGTAACGTAATGCATTAGCAAAAATATCATTTAGCAGATTACTGATTAGGTCCCGGTCAAAAAACCATGCGAGATCATCGGCAACATTTACCGTCACTTCTATATTCTGATGGTGGCTGAAATATTGATTCTTCAGCAGGATTTCTTCAGTAATGTCAGTCAGATAATGTTGGTCTGTTTGTACCGGTAACTGATTCTTGCCCAACCGGTATAGTGTCAGAAGTTGTAACAGGTTGGAATTTAGCCGGTTAGCTTCATAATTAAGCCGAGCCAGTTCTTCCCTGGCATGTTCAGACAGAAATTCAGATTCCCGCTGGATAAGCTCAGCTGACTGAATAAGCATGCATAATGAGTTTTTCATATCATGAACGGTAGAAGCAAGCACTGTGGCAAAGTCGATAGTGGCTGAAGAAGTTGTGGTATCGGTTTCTGTATGCACTTTAATTATCCCCGGGCTGATAGCTACTTTTTGTCTGGTTTTTTAGCTACTATTGGTTATAGCAATCGTCATATTAAAAAAAAGTTGGAATATCCTGCTATACGGGTATATTGAGCAATGATATGCCATTAATGGACCGGTAACCGATGAAATTACAGCAACTGCGTTATATTGTTGAAGTGCTGAACCATAATCTCAATGTGTCAGCGACAGCAGAAAGTCTTTATACCTCACAGCCGGGCATCAGTAAACAGGTACGGATGCTGGAAGATGAACTGGGTATTCAGGTATTTGGCCGCAGTGGCAAGCACCTGACACATGTCACTTCTGCTGGCCGGGAAGTGATTGATATTGCACAGCAGATCCTGGCTAAGGTAGAAAGTATCAAGGCTGTAGCCAAAGAGCATACTTTGCCGGATCAGGGCAAACTGAATATTGCAACTACCCACACTCAGGCTCGCTATGCATTACCACCGGTTATCCGTGGTTTTATGAAGAAGTATCCGAAGGTATCGTTGCATATGCATCAGGGGTCTCCTCAGCAGATTTCTGAAGCAGCTTCCCGTGGCGATGCAGACTTTGCAATAGCAACGGAAGCAATGCATTTGTACGGTGATCTGATCATGTTGCCTTGTTATCACTGGAACCGGAGTGTGATTGTACGAAATGATCACCCGTTGGCTCAGCTAAACAGAAAGATAGAAGTAGAAGATGTTGCTGAACATCCGATTGTAACTTATGTATTTGGTTTTACAGGTCGTTCAGAGCTGGACCGTGCTTTTGCTGCCAAGGGGCTGGAGCCGCAGATTGTATTTACTGCTACAGATGCAGATGTAATTAAAACCTATGTCCGGTTAGGGCTGGGTGTTGGGGTAATTGCTTCTATGGCAATGGATAAAGAACTGGATAAAGATCTGGTTGCGGTTGATGCCAGCCACTTATTCGAAGCTTCGACTACCAAGATTGGTTTCCGGAAAGGCGCATTTTTGCGTACTTATATGTACGATTTTATTGAGCGTTTTGCACCGCATCTGACAAAAGATGTGGTTGAAAAAGCCAATATGCTGCGTAATCAGGAAGAAATTGACCAGATGTTCAGCCGGTTTGAACTGCCGGTTCGTTGAGTATAACGTTAGACGAAAGACACCGGCGGCAATAATGCCGCCGGTGTCTTTTGATATTTCTGCAAATTACAGCGGATGCTGAAATTGTTGTTGCAATATACTGCGGGTAAATGCTGTTTTGAGATAAAAACCTCTGGGCAGTGTCAGGATGGGTTCTCCATTTGCGCCGGTTGCCTGAGTCAGGGCTTTGCTGTTAGCTGCTTTAGGGCGGAGTTGTAAAACCCTGCCATGTTTGCCGCGAATATGATCAATACCACCCAGAGCAATGAGCTCCATCAGTTCTTCCCAATCCTGACGTAGCAGTTCCTGTTGGTGCTGATCCGGCGACCATAAAAATGCATTACCAATAACGCGTCCTGCGACAGGCAATTGCCTTTCTGCCAGAACGGGCAGCCATAATACTCTGCTAAGCTTACGGCAGACCCACGAATCCTGCCAGGTGAGGCCGGTAATTCCGGTCAAGGGAGCAATGCAGACATAAGTGCTTTCCAGCGGTTTACCTGAATGATCGACTGGCAGGGTTTTCAGCTCAATGCCCAGTTGCGGAAAATCCTGTACAGCCTGAGAACCGGCAGTTGCACCCAGAGCCTGCTCCAGTAGCTGTCCCGTCCATCCTTTATCTTTTTTAAGATCAGCCGGTACGGCTAACTGTTGCTCTGCAGCCAGTTGACCCAGCGTCAACCCGGCAATAGCGCGACAGCGGTTAAGGAGCTCATCAGTTGATACAGGAGGGGATGCCATTAAAAGTAACTTTCCGACTTGCTTAAAGGTAAAACTATCAATTTTACACCCTAGCATGAACAGACTTTTTTAGCTGCTTAAAAACGCATCAAACTGACTTATGCACATCAGAAATATCAGTCTGAGATTAAAAGAATAAGCTTAATCTAATGATATATAATGATTTTCTATCGGAAGTTTGAAGGCATCTGCTCTGGCAGATAAAGTTATCAAAGTACAATAAATGGCTTTTTCACAGATTTATCAACAGAGGCTGTGAAAAAGTTCACATTGGGTGATGTTAAAGTGTTGTAATTGTGGATAACTGTGCTGGATTGGCTGGAAAATACCGTTTGCTGTATTTTGTAGTTTATGAAAGAATCTTTGGCATAAGAGAATAGGACTCGCCAGGGGTTTTTGTGATAGATGCCGAAGGGTTCCGGGCTAATGTCGGCATAGTGATTTGTAACCACCAGGGACAGGTGTTTTGGGCAAAAAGATACGGCCAGCATTCCTGGCAATATCCACAGGGCGGTATTGATGACGGAGAATCGCCGGAACAGGCGATGTTTCGTGAGTTACACGAAGAAGTAGGTTTAAAGCCAGAAGATGTAGAAATCATTGCATCAACTAAACACTGGTTGCGCTACAAACTGCCTAAGCGGTTAATTCGTAAAGATACTAATCCTGTGTGTATAGGGCAGAAGCAGAAGTGGTTTCTACTGCGGCTGACTTGTAGGGATGAAGACGTTAATCTGTTGAAAACGTCGCATCCGGAGTTTGATAGCTGGCGTTGGGTTAGCTACTGGTATCCGGTGCGTCAGGTTGTGGCCTTTAAACGGGAAGTTTACCGGAAGGTCATGAAAGAATTTGCCCCGATCGCTTTGCCTTTTATTCGTCGGGATGGAAAAAGAAAAATTCATAAAACAGAGTAGAACGTGTTAGCGTTTTCTGGTTAGATTTTGTTATTACTGAACCGTGCTGTCTGTTGTTTCTGAGAACCGGTTTCAGATCTCGCGAACGAAGGTTATGCCAGGCAAAAACAGGTGAGAAAGCGCAGTTTACACAGAGTAAATGAGCATTTTGAACCTGTTTTTAACACCGCAGAGCCAAAATGCAGCAGATCCGAAACCGGTTCTGAGATGGTATTTCACAGAATAATCGCAGATAGTGCAGGTTCAGATTAACCCTTTGAGCCGCGGCAATTTATTCCGGCTGCATTGAAAATGGTCAGGCAGTATCTTTACTGCCCGTTATTCAGTTTCACCGGAAAACATCTCCGCTGTAGCCCTTACCGGAAGCTGTCTGCGTGTTCAGATAAATTTCAGCCATTTACGGGGTTTTTATGTTAGGCCAGTTGCGGCGGATTGTTCAGGATGTGGCACAGGAACCAGTGCTAAACAATGCGCTGGCAGGGCTGGTTTCCAGCGTTAAACAGGCGCTGGCTACAGAGTGCTGTTCTGTCTATCTGGCTGACTATGAGCAACAGCATTTTATGCTTCTGGCGACTGATGGTTTGAATCCGGAAGCTATCGGTAAAGTCTCTATTGGATTTTCTGAAGGCCTGATTGGCTGGGTTGGTCAACGCGAAGAGCCAATCAATCTGGCTCAGGCTCATCTACATCCCCGTTTTAAAGTAACACCGGAAGTAAGTGAAGAACACTTCTCGGCCTTTCTTGGTTGCCCGATAATTCACCATCGTAAAGTTGTTGGCGTGCTGACCATTCAGCAATCGGCTGCCCGTATTTTTAATGAGGATGAAGAAGCCTTTCTGGTAACGCTTGCAGCTCAGCTTGCTGCGGTGCTGGCTAATGCAGAGATGCGCCAGGCGATGAGCCAGAGCTCTGTTTCTCAATCGCCGTCAGGGCAACTTAAAGGCTTACCAGGTGCTCCTGGTATTGCAATTGGTGAAGCCTGTGTGGTTGAACCATCCAGTGATTTTGATGCTATTTCGCTTAAACGCTCTGATGATCCTGATAAAGAGCTGGCGCTGTTTTACCGGGCAGTGAAAATTACCAAAGCTGAATTTAACCGTTTAACTGAACGCATGGCAGATCATCTGTCTGCGGACGCTTTGGCTATTTTTGATGTTTATCATCAGTTGCTTGATGCTGCGAGTCTGGGGCAGGAAATTGAACAGCAAATAGCCGAAGGTTGGTGTGCAAAAAGTGCATTAAAGCGTGTTGTTGAACGTTTTGCCCGTCAGTTCGACGATATGGAAGACCCATACCTGCGCGAACGTGGAACAGATATCCGTGATCTGGGGCAACGGGTTCTGAATAATCTGCTTGATTCTGAGCAACGCCGGGTCAAATTACCAGAGAAGGTTGTACTGGTCGGTGACAATGTTACCGCAACAATGCTGGCGGAGATACCCCGCGAGCAGCTGGTTGCAATTGTTTCGTTGAAAGGCTCTGTAAATTCACACGCTGCAATTATGGCTCGTGCGCTGGGGATTCCAGCAGTGATGGGGGTAAGTGAATTACCGCTGCTGCAATGGCAGGCACAGCAGGTGATTGTTGATGGATACCAGGGGCATATTCTGTTATCTCCGCTTGAGGCTATCCGGAATGAATATCAGCGCCTGATTGCAGAAGATGCCGAACTGAATGCCCGTTATCTGCAGGAAATCAGCTTACCCAGCCGCTCTTTATGCGGTGCTTCCTTCAGCCTGATGGTGAATTCCGGTCTGGCTGTTGAGCTGGAAACCACCAAAGCTGAACACACCGATGGGGTAGGGCTTTACCGTACTGAGTTTCCGTTCATTATGCGTGACAGTTTTCCTACCGAGCAGGAACAAACTGAACTTTACCGGAAAATTCTTGCAGGCTACCCGGCTAAGCCTGTCGTGATGAGAACCCTCGATGTGGGAGGCGACAAAGCGCTTCCCTATTTTGTTATTAATGAAGAAAACCCTTTTCTTGGCTGGCGTGGCATTCGTTTGACTCTTGATCATCCTGAGATTTTTCTGGTGCAGATCCGGGCAATGCTGAAAGCCAACCTCGGATTGAATAACCTGCATATTTTATTGCCGATGATTTCGGAACTTGCTGAGATTGATGAGTCAGTCAGGTTGATTAAGCAAGCTTGTTTTGAAGTTAATGATGAACTGGGGCTCAACTTACCTGTTCCCCGTACCGGAGTCATGATTGAAGTGCCTTCAATTATGTATCTGTTACCAGAGGTCGCCAGAAAAGTGGATTTTTGCTCTGTCGGAACAAATGACCTTACACAGTATCTGCTGGCCGTTGATCGTAATAATGCCAGAGTGGCCAGTTTATATGATGCGATGCATCCGGCTGTTTTGCGGGCATTGTATCAATTTGGACAACAGGCTCAGGGCCTGCAATTTCCTGTCAGTATTTGCGGGGAGCTGGCAGGGGAACCACTAGGTGTCCTGATCTTGGCGGCGATGGGTTTTAGCAGCTTTAGTATGAACAGTAGCAATCTTGCCAAAATAAAATGGCTATTGCGGCGAATTGAACTGGCAGAACTGGAGAAAATTCTGCCCGATGTGCTGTCCAGCACTTCTGGTAAGGAAGTACGTACTCATGTACAGCGTTTTCTGGAACAGAAACAATTATTAAATCAGCTTAGGGCCTGAATAATTGCAGGCTGCTTTTTATTAAAGGGTATTTATGTCTTTGTCTTATATCACCTTTCCGGAAATTGACCCGGTATTATTCTCTCTTGGGCCGGTCAGTATTCACTGGTATGGTGTGATGTATCTGGTCGCATTTGGTATTGCTTACTGGCTGGCAAGCAGAGCGGCGGCAAAGCCTGGTTCAGGCTGGAATGCTGACCAGGTCAGTGATCTGATGTTTATTGGTTTTCTGGGTGTCATTATTGGCGGTCGTCTCGGGTATGTTTTTTTCTATCAACTGGAACTGTTTCTGGCAGACCCTTTGTACCTGTTTATGATCTGGAAAGGTGGTATGGCCTTTCATGGCGGTTTGCTTGGTGTGTTGGTGGCAATGCTATGGTTCGCCAGAAAATATCACAAAGATTATCTGGAGCTGGGTGACTTTGTTGCCCCTCTTATCCCGTTGGGGCTGGCAGCCGGCCGTTTAGGGAATTTTATCAACGCCGAGTTATGGGGACGGCCAACAGATGTACCCTGGGCTGTATTATTCCCAAATGCCGGACCTTTACCCCGGCATCCTTCGCAACTTTACGAGTTTATGCTGGAAGGAATAGTCCTGTTTATTCTGATTCTTTTATACCGTCGCTTTAAGCCACCGGTTGGTGCGTTAGGTGGGCTGTTCTTGTTAGGGTATGGCAGTGCCCGTTTCTTTGTTGAGTTTTACCGTGAGCCAGATGCGCATATCGGTTTATTATCTCTGGGAATTTCTATGGGGCAGTTGTTATCTGCTCCGATGATTATTGCTGGTGCTGGTTTAATTGTATTTGCGTATGTGCGCGGGCATCAGCAGAAAAAGGTTAATGTATGAAACAGTATCTGGATTTAATGCGTCATGTGCTTGAAAGCGGTCATAAAAAAACTGATCGTACGGGCACCGGTACTATAAGCGTATTTGGCTATCAGATGCGGTTTGATTTGCAGCAGGGTTTTCCGCTGATCACAACGAAAAAGTGCCATCTGAAATCCATTATCCATGAATTGTTATGGTTTCTTAAAGGCGAAACTAATATCCGTTATCTGAAACAAAATGGTGTTTCAATCTGGAATGAATGGGCAACTGAAGAAGGCGAACTAGGGCCGGTGTATGGTGCACAGTGGCGTAGCTGGCAATCAGCAGAAGGTAATGTTATAGACCAGATTAGCCAGGTTATTGCTGATATTAAACGTACACCGGATTCTCGGCGGTTAATTGTCAGTGCCTGGAACCCGGCAGTCTTGCCGGATACCCGTTTTTCTCCATCTGAAAATGCAGCTGCCGGTAAACAAGCTTTGCCGCCATGCCATACACTGTTTCAGTTTTATGTAAATGACGGAAAATTGTCATGTCAGTTATATCAGCGTAGTGCAGATATTTTTCTGGGAGTGCCGTTTAATATTGCCAGTTATGCATTATTAACGATGATGGTGGCTCAGGTATGTGATTTACAACCGGGTGATTTTGTTCATACGTTTGGGGATGCCCATTTGTATCTGAATCATCTTGAACAGGTTGAGTTACAGTTATCTCGGCAGCCATATCCATTACCTGTTATGCAGATTAATCCTGAAATTAAAGATATTTTTTCCTTTAGTTTTGATGACTTTCTTCTGAAGGATTATCAATCTCATCCACATATCAAAGCACCTATTGCCATCTGATTCTTTTCAGATTGTTCAATAATTCTGATATTCTCTTATTTCTGGCCTGAATTTTGCTGGTTAAATTCAGCTGGAAATAAGAGGTCATTATGAAAACCGTTATCAACGCTTTATTGCTGGTTACTCTGCTGGTTGGGTGTGCGTCTGAACCTCAGCCTGTAACTTATCCGCCTGCCAAGCCTGAACTCAGTGCAAATCCGCTGCAGTTCTATGCTCACCGGTTGGCGAACGGTTTATTCAGTACTCTTGTTGTTACCGATGGCGTTCATCAGACAATACCGTCAGTTGCTGTTGCCAGTTTCCTGCCGGTCAATTCTCTGACATTAACCGATGTATCGCCAGAGGAACTGACGCTGGCGAATCAGTTGAGCGAGAGTATGATTGCAGAAGCCAGAGCTTTTGGTTTACAGGTATATGAGTATCGCCTGCGAAATCATTTACTGTTGCAGCAGAACCATGAACAAGCATTTTCACGTCTGGTTGATGATATCCGAACCGACAATCAGGCTGACACTATTTTGTCTGGCACTTATGCCATAAAAGAAGACAGCATTATTGTGAATGTGCGTTTGATTGATATCAGCACCAGACAGGTTCTTGCAGCTGCAACAGACTATATTCCGGCTAATGTTTTCTGGAGTGAGCAACAAATAATAAAGCGTGGCCAGTATTTGTACCGGCGTAGTATTTACGGAGATAAAAAATGAAGCAGTTACTGATCTTTACCGGTATTTCGTTGTTGCTGACAGGCTGTGCGGGTGCGCAGAAAGTGGCGGACTCCCGTAATAAGAATAACGATGTTGTTGTCAGCGGAGAGCCAACTCAGCGGCAGCAACGTGTTCAGCAGGCCGACAGTGTTTTTCAGCCTGCTCCTTTAGCTGCTTCAAGCCGTAATGTTCCTGTGATCACTGCAAATGATTATTCACGTAACCTGGTGCATGAACTTATGGCTCAGCATCTGGCGCTGGAAGATCTGGCTATGATTGGAGTAACCGACTTCAGTTATGTTGATTCTGCTCTGGATAAAGGAACGGTTTTCACCAACCATTTAAGTGAAGCTATTATTTATGACCTGCATAAATTTGGTGTGCCGGTTCTGGATTATAAAGTAACAGATTTTATCAGGGTTACTCCGGGTGGAGATTTTGTTTTAAGCCGGGATTTTGAAGAGCTCAGTAGTGAGCTACCGATTAAATATGTTGTGACGGGAACACTAACGCGCCATAAACAAGGGGTAATGATCAATGCCCGCCTGATTCAGATTGCCAATAAGCGGGTTATTTCGGTTGCCCGTACTTTTGTGCCTGAACATATTGTTCGGTCATTATTAAGTACTGAATCGAGTGATATGCTTAAGTTAAAGCAAGGATAACTAAGAAAAAATAAACAAGAGAAATTAAAGAAACTTTCTTTCCTGCCGAATTAT
The DNA here is from genome assembly GCA_964643585.1 of uncultured Pseudoalteromonadaceae bacterium. Taxonomy (GTDB): domain Bacteria; phylum Pseudomonadota; class Gammaproteobacteria; order Enterobacterales; family Alteromonadaceae; genus Alishewanella. The sequence goes on along the minus strand of CAZXTH010000003.1, from coordinate 467 downwards.
AAGAGTGTGTTGACGTTTCATTGTTGATTTTACAGCAGGCTGTTTGACTTTTTTACAAGGCAGAGTGTGTGCAGTGTAGTTATTCTACATAAACACAGGATAACGCAGTAAAAAAGTCAAACAGACGCTGCCCGTAGGGTTTGCCTGGCGACGAGTTGCCGTCGCTTATTTAGAATAACTAAACGGCGTTCCTCGTTTCGCGATCAAATCGTCGCCAGAGAGAATAAAATTCAACCATGAAACGTCAACACACTCTAATAACATCCTATGTTGTATATTCCGGAGGTTTGAATGAAGAAAGTTTTTATGGTGTGCAGTGCGGTTGCTTTAATCAGCGGTTGCCAGTCTTTTCAGCAGGCTGGTCAGCCGGACAACAGTCACTGTAACCATAGCAGTTGCAGTGCTGAGACTATCGCCTCTGACCGTAGCGCAAATAGCCAGCCGCTGTTGTTCACAGGAGCCTGGCT
>CAZXTH010000002.1:27599-29090 GCA_964643585.1 uncultured Pseudoalteromonadaceae bacterium | reverse complement strand
CATAAAATAAGGCGAAAACCATGCCAGCACTAATGTAAATGCTGCGGTACCTAATCCAAAGAAACTCATCAGCAACCACGCTCTGGCAGAGCTAACCGGTAAAGCAACTGGTGCAGCTTTGCGGATAGGAGGTAAAGCAGCCGTACATTTAACCCACAACAATGCTGCCAGCAAAGCAGGCAGACCAATCAGAATAAACAGATTCTGCCAGCCAACCACAATCGCAGCTGGAGCGGCAATAGCCGCAGATACTGCTGCCCCGGTCATAATAGTGGTGGTATAAAAGCCCATCAGAGTGCCAGCCTGAGCCATTGCATAAGCTTTAATAAAAGCAGGAATCAGTACCTGCACCAGAGCAATACCAATTCCGGCAATAGCTGCTGTAATAATCAGTGCAGTACCAGAATCAAACCAGTAGCGGCTGAAACAAGCCAGTGCAATAATCAGAGTGCCGGCCAGAATACCCCGGTTTTCCGGGATAAAACGTTGTACATAGGCTCCTAGCAATGCAAAAACCCCCATTGCCAGTACCGGTAAGGTAGTTAACAACCCGGCCATCGTATCATTAAGGCCCGTGTCAGCCTGAATTTGCCCTAGTAAAGGACTAACAACAGCCATCACCGGGCGCAGATTAAGTGCAACCAGCACAATAGCCAGAATACCGGCGTACCCAAGAAGATTTCCAGACGCTACCCGCGATTTTGTTTGCATAAAAAACTCAGAATTGTAGTAAACTGTACTATCTTAACACAAAGTATCTTAACATTAAGATACTTTCATAGCCTGACTGAGGAAATGTTATGGACAGAGCCGAATTTGCAATGCAACAGTGGCAAAAAGAACGCCCTGATCTCAACCCTTTTGCCATGAAACTATGGGGACGCATGGCTGAAGTAACACAACGTATCAGTCAGCATCATTTTCAGCCTTTCTTTACTCAATACCGGCTGCAAAGCGGTGAGTTTGACGTTATTGCCACATTGCGCCGCTCAGGTAAGCCTTATGCCCTCACTCCCACTGCACTTTATGAAGCTTTATTGATCTCATCCGGTGGTATAACTAACCGGTTAGACCGGCTGGAACGGGCAGGATTAATAGAACGGCAAAAGCACCCGACAGACCGCCGGGGAACATTAGTGGTACTTACCAGATCAGGGCTGGCATTAATTAACGAAATGCTACCATTGCATATCGCTAACGAAGAGCGGGTACTAAACGGGTTATCAGAAACAGAACAGCAGCAGCTGGATCTGCTGCTGGGCAAGTTATTACAATCACTGCCAATGGGAAAATAAATGAGAGATAACGCTAACTTACTGTTTATAAGCTAATCACTCTGCACACATTTTCAGCAAACGCGCCAAAACTTCGTTTTTCTGCCAAAAAACGGTTGACGCTCCTAGGGCAGTTCAGGATAATACGCGCCACTTGCAGGGCAAGTTAATAAGTGGCTACATAGCTCAGCTGGTTAGAGCACAGCACTCATAATGC
>CAZXTH010000002.1:26079-27589 GCA_964643585.1 uncultured Pseudoalteromonadaceae bacterium | reverse complement strand
TTCACCAGCCAGCGCATAATCGGTAACACAATCACCGCGATGAACACCGACAACATAAACGGAATCAACATCGGGGCGGCATGTTTTAATCCGGCAATCACAATCATGGCGGCGGCAATCACCACCAAAATATTCGTTGTTACCGGATGTTTATTCACCACCATAACATTCTCCATTCAGTTGTAAGCGGCACGATACACGAGGCATAACACCTGTTACTAGAAACATTATTAAAACCCACTTGTTAAGCAGCCCTACCTTCTATATTATTCGCGGCCTACTGCGGAAGTGGCGAAATTGGTAGACGCACTGGATTTAGGTTCCAGCGCCGCGAGGCGTAAGAGTTCGAGTCTCTTCTTCCGCACCATTTGCAAGTAAAATTTCTACAGTTTTTGTAGGGGTGTAGCCAAGCGGTAAGGCAGCGGGTTTTGATCCCGCCATTCTGGGGTTCGAATCCCTGCACCCCTGCCATTATAAAGAAACCCGGCTTTTGCCGGGTTTTGCTTTTTTATATCATTTGCACATTTTAAACGTACTCTGAACTTTTCTGATTGTCTGCAGCAAGCTGTTTCTGACCTTATGAAGGTAACCACAGGTTGTTTGAGCCGTCAGGCGAGTTACTGTGGTTATCCTGAATAAGTTGTCAGGAATAGCCTTGCCTTACTGAAGGTCAAATAATATCCTCTGCCCCCACAGCATAACGACTGACCAGCTTTTTCAGTATTCCGGCACGGGATGCCAGCTGAAGCCCCTGTTGCCGCAACCAGCGGACCGGAGGCAAGCTACTGCTGAAAGTCTGATAAAAGCCATCCATAGTACTCATCATCAGCAAATTAGCAGGGCGCCGTGCCCGCTCGTAACCTTGCAGCAATGATACAGAATATAACGGCTGCCCTTGCTGAAAAGCATCAACCAGCAATGCGGTTAGTTTCCGGGCATCAGCAAATCCCAGATTAACCCCCTGCCCGGCTAGCGGATTAATAGTATGAGCCGCATCTCCAGCCAACACTAAACGACCTTTGCTATATTGGTTGGCATGCATCCGGCTTAGTGGAAACCAGCTGCTTCTGAGAACCTCAATATTTCCCAGCTCCGGCGGAAAATGCTGCAATACCTGTTGTTGTAGCTGAGCCGGTGATAATGCCGCCAGTTGCTTAACTTTAGCAGCATCGTCATACCAGACCAGTGAAGCTTCTTCACCCTGTAATGGCAAAAATGCTCTGGGGCCACTTTCATTAAACTGTTGCCAGGTAATATTCTGTTGCGGATACGGTGTGCGCACATGAACCACCAGACAAGCCTGCTGATATTGCCAGCCATTGGTACCAATACCCGCCATTTGTCGTAACTGTGAACGGGCACCATCAGCAGCAATAATCAGTTGTGCCTGAAGCTGCTGACCATTTCCCAGTGTCAGGGTAGCTTTATCATCATCCTGGCTGAATGCTGTAATATCTTCCGGGCAAAACTGAGTGATATTTTTATCAAATTGCTGCCAAAGCGATAACTG
>CAZXTH010000002.1:22071-26069 GCA_964643585.1 uncultured Pseudoalteromonadaceae bacterium | reverse complement strand
ATTGTTCTCAACAATATGTCCCAGATGTGAACGGCCAATTTCATCTGCTGCAAACGTAACAACAGCCGGGCCTTCACTGGCCTGTAAACGCTGATAAGGGCATAAACGCATAGCTTCCAGATGTTGCCATGCTCCCAATTGTTGCAACCAGGCTTCGCTGCGTAAATTAAGAGATGACACCCGTAAATCTGCAACACCACTTTTATCAAACGGCTGAGGAGCCTGTTTTTCAACTACAGCCACCTGCATTCCGGCCTGTGCCAGCCGCACAGCAACAGAAGCACCGACCATCCCGCCGCCAGCAATAATGACGTCAAACATAGCTGTTTCCTATCCTTACAAAAGCGCTGACAGGTATTTTACGTGACTGAGCCGCAAAGTAACGCATCTGGATCAAATTTTTGCTAAGGTAGCGGTTTAAAGGGCAACTAAGATGCTTATCATCCTTATGAATTTTTGCTATCAAAAATTCACAGAAAAAGCATTGACGCATGCTGAAAAATACGGCATTTTGCGCGCCCTGTTGTATCACTGATACTGACTATTTTATTCTTCTGCCGGAGACTTGTGATGCGTAATGTAACTGTTGCTGCTACCCAGATGATTGGTGGCTGGAATGTTGAAGAAAATATTGCCCGTGGCGACCAACTGGTGCGTAAAGCAGCAGGTAAAGGTGCACAGATTATTCTGCTGCAGGAACTGTTCGAGCGTAACTATTTTTGTCAGAAGCAAAAGCCGGAATACCTGGAGTTTGCTACATCTATAGAAGAAAACCCGGCGGTAGCCCACTTCAGCAAACTGGCTAAAGAACTGGAGGTGGTACTGCCAATCAGTATTTACGAAAAAGCCGGCAACTGCCTGTATAACACTGTCGTTATTATTGATGCAGACGGTTCGCAGCTGGGTATTTACCGTAAAAGCCACATTCCGGATGGCCCGGGTTATTCTGAAAAATACTATTTCACACCGGGCGATACCGGTTTTAAAGTATGGCAAACCCGCTATGCCAAAATTGGTGTAGGTATTTGCTGGGATCAGTGGTTCCCGGAATGTGCCCGCAGCATGGCATTAATGGGCGCAGAACTGTTGTTCTATCCAACCGCTATCGGCAGCGAACCACACGACGCAACCATTAATTCACGTGACCACTGGCAACGTACCCAGCAAGGCCATGCCGCAGCTAACCTGATGCCGCTGATTGCCTCTAACCGTATCGGTACTGAAACAGAAGGCGACTTCTCTATTACCTTCTACGGCAGCTCTTTTATTGCTGATGCCAGCGGAGCCAAAGTACAGGAAGCTAACGAAACAGACGAAGCTGTATTGGTACACACCTTTGATCTGGATAAAGTAGCTGAAACCCGCCGGGCCTGGGGGATCTTCCGTGACCGTCGTATCGATATATACGGCACAGTACAGACCAAAGATGGCCAAATTAAGCAGGGCGGTAACTAACTGTGGCAATAACCTTACACACTACCCCACGCGCTGACGGTTTTTATATGCCGGCAGAATGGCATAAGCACAGCAAAACCTGGATGGTCTGGCCTGAGCGTACAGATAGCTGGCGCTTAGGAGCCAAACCGGCACAACAAGCTTTTACTGCCGTTATTCATGCAATTGCCCGCTTTGAACCGGTTACCGTCGGTGTTTCTGCTGCCCAATATGCAAACGCTGTGGCTCAACTGCATAGCAATACCGAACTTGCGCCACAAATCCGGGTAGTGGAAATATCAAATAACGATGCCTGGTGCCGTGATACCGGCCCAACATTTGTTATTAATGCACAAGGTGAAGTACGCGGTGTCGACTGGGCTTTCAACGCCTGGGGAGGCTTAAACGGCGGTTTATATTTCCCGTGGCATCATGATGATCAGGTTGCCAGTAAAATTCTGAATATTGAAAATCTGCCACGCTACCGGACCGAAGGTTTTGTGCTGGAAGGTGGTGCTATTCATGTTGATGGCGAAGGCACTTTGCTAACGACAGAAGAATGCCTGCTGAATGCCAACCGCAACCCGCATTTAAGCCGCGAACAGATAGAACAGCAGCTGCGTGATTATCTGAGCATCGAAAAAATCCTGTGGCTACCGGATGGTATTTTCAATGACGAAACTGATGGCCATGTCGATAATATGGCATGTTTTGTCAAACCCGGTGAAGTACTGCTAGCCTGGACAGACGATCAGAACGATCCGCAATATGCCCGTTCCAAAGCGGCACTGGATATTCTGGAAAACAGCACCGATGCTAAAGGCCGCAAAATCAAGGTGCATAAACTGCCGGTACCGAAACCTATTATTGCCAAAGCAGAAGAATATGACACGGTCGATCACAGCATGGCAGCCATTCCGCGTGAAGCCAATGCCCGGCTGGCCGGCTCTTATATTAACTTCTATCTGTGTAATGGTGGCCTGATTCTGCCAACCTTTGATGATCCGAACGATAAAGTCGCAGCAGACATTCTGCAGCAACTGTTCCCGGAACATCAGGTTGTTACGGTGCCAGGCCGTGAAATTCTGTTAGGTGGCGGTAATATTCACTGCATTACCCAACAGCAACCTGCTGCGTTGTAAATTACACAGATATCCCAGCCCTGGTTCTGGTCCTGTAGAGGCTTTTAAGCTTTCTGCACAGGCCTCACCGGGGCTTAACAGCCTCACGGAACATCACCAAACGTTAATCCTCTCTAAAATAACTGTCTTATTTACACTTTTATATCTGCTTACAGAGTACAGTTTGTTAGTTATAACCCAGGTCTGTTATGTTCTTCTTTAAAAGGAAGTATTTTATGAATATAACAAACCAGATTCTCTGCCTGAGTACTTTATTGCTATTAACCGCTTGCTCTGCAACGGTTTCGCCCTGTACTCCGAAAGCTTATAGCAATATAACAATACAAGACGGCCTGGCAACCCACTTAGATAAAGAGCTGTTTACAGCATATCAGGCCGGGACATTTGAAGGCAGCGTAGTGATTGCAGAAAAAAGCCAGGTCATTTTACGCCGGGGTTATGGTTGCTCAGATCAGGTAACACAGCAGGCTAACGGACCGGATACAATCTCTGATATTGGTTCTGTAGCCAAAACCTTTACCGCCAGTGCTATCCTGAAACTACAGGAGCAAGGCAAACTTAATATTCAAATGCCATTGGCACAGTTCTTTGATAACACGCCTGCAGATAAAACTAATATAACGGTTTATCAGTTACTGACACACACATCAGGCCTGGAAAACTTTCACAATGACAGTGATTTTGAAGCCATGAACAGAGCTGAAGCTGAACAACGCATCCTTGCTTTACCACTACGTTTTATACCAGGCCAGCAACAAGCTTACTCAAACGCGGGTTATACCCTGCTTGCCGCCATTGTAGAACGTATTAGCAATATGCCATTTCAGCACTATATCAGGCAGGAATTACTTATTCCGGCAAACCTTCATAGCACCGGCTGGTATCAGGACGAAACGCTGATATCCTCATTGTTAGCTAAAGGCTATGGTGGCGATAATGCCGGAGAAACAACTTTTACCAAACCACTCACCTGGGCATTAACTGGTGCCGGAGGTATGGTGTCTTCAGCTGACGATTTACTGAGATGGTATCAGGCTTTATCAAACGGCCTGTTATTCTCAGGGGAGCAACAGCAATTGCTGTTTAGAAAAGCAGAAAGAAGTCACTGGACTGCGGGCAGTTGGGCCATTCGCACAATTCAGGCACAAACAACCATTGAAATGGGCGGAAGCACCGACTTTGGCTATACCGCTAAAATACAGTATTTACCGACTCAGGACATCGTGCAGATATTGGTGTTTAATCGCTATTCAGAGCGCTACAGTACAGGCACCCATCATGCTGTAAGCAATACTATGTTGCTACCTGTTATCCAGAACAACGACATTTAAACAGGCAGATGTAAAAAAGCCAGCTATACAGCTTAATGCCGATCAGTTAAGGCTAGGGGCTGTTGATCTTTGGTGATGAATTTTTGTTCAG
>CAZXTH010000002.1:16463-22061 GCA_964643585.1 uncultured Pseudoalteromonadaceae bacterium | reverse complement strand
ACCAGCTGTTATTGCGGGTTTTCTTATTCCTTCATCAACTATTTCTCTTTCATACTTATCTATTTCTTTATTTTGCAACATTAGCTTTTTATTATTTACCAGGGGCTGTTTACCTTTGGTGATGGAATTTTGTTCAGTTTGAAAGCGTTTTAGGCAAGGCGCGAGGAATGTAGCTTAGTTATTCTAAGTGAATGACGAGCAACGCCGCATAAAACGCTTTCAAAAGAACCCAAAGGGCAGCGTTTGTCTGGCATTTCTACAGCGTTATCGCCTGCTTATGTAGAATGACTACACTGCACAGGCTCTGCCTTGTATAAATGCCAGACAAATAGCTGCAAAAACCATCACCAAAGGTAAACAGCCCCTGAACGTACTGACACTTACGATAAATGCTTTCCGTAAACATCAGCATGTTTCTGGCGTCTGCCAGGACAATTATTCAGCCATGGCAGGCCATAACAACCAATAAGGACATTACCGTGAAATATGCAATCATTCCGCTGGCACTGCTGCCGCTGTTTCCGCTGCATGCCGAACTCTTTATATCTGAATATATTGAAGGTTCAGGACATAACAAAGCGATTGAACTCTATAACCCAACCAGTCAGCCTGTCTCACTGACCGGTTACCAGCTAAAAACCTGGAATAATGGTTCCACCACCATTAGCCGTACTCTGCAGCTAAACGGTACAGTTGCACCTTTTAGCACCTTTGTACTGGTAGATGACCAGGCAAACAGTACTATTGTTGCTATACGCCAGCAAAGCATGGGCACCAACAATTACAATGGCGATGATGTAGTTGCACTGACCAAAGGCGAACAGTTCATTGACGTTATTGGCAAAATAGGCGAACAACGTGTCTGGGGTAGTGGTAATACTCAGACACAAAACCGGACGCTGGTAAGGAAACCAGATATCAGTGCCGGCGATACAAATCCTTACGACGACTTTAATCCTGCGATTGAGTGGACTGGCTATCCACAGGACACTTTTAGCTATCTGGGCAACCACCAGTATAACGGCGATGAAGTTGATCCGGGCGAACCAGAGCAACCACCGGTAGTTATCGGTTACTGCGGAGATGAAAAAACCTACATTCACGAAGTTCAGGGTAACGGCAGCAGCAGCCCGCTGTTAAGCCAGACAGTGGTTATCGAAGGGATTGTTACCGCTGTATTTGAAGGTCTGGATGGTTACTTTGTACAGGAAGCCGATCACGATCATGATGCTGATACAGCTACCTCTGAAGGCGTATTTGTTTACCGCAACAATATCAACAGCAGTAATGTTGCCGTAGGAAACCGGATACGGGTTCTTGGAACAGTAGATGAATACTACACCCGCACCCAGCTCAGAAAAACCGAAGCAGCTGTAGATTGTGGCCAGGCTGATGCAGTGACACCAGTAGTGGTTACTCTGCCAGTTAACAGCACAGAACGCTGGGAACAGCTGGAAGGTATGGTGGTACATTTTAACCAGCAACTGGTCGTTACTGATAACTATAATCTGGGCCGCTACGGTGAAATTACCGTTGCCAGCCAGCAATTGCGTATCCCGACAGATGTTCACCCGGCAGGTACCGCCCAGGCAATAGCCCTGGCAGATGAGAACCGCCGTAATCGTATCGTACTGGATGATGTGGTATCAGGCCAGAATCCTGCACATGTCCGCTATCCGGCCCCAGGATTAAGTTTCAGCAACACTTTACGTAATGGTGATCAACTGAGCCCGCTGACCGGCATTATTGACTACAGCTTTAATGAATACCGTATCCTGCCATTAACGGAACCGGCATTTAGCAGTGCGAATCCAAGGGTACCGGAACCTCAGCTTAGTTATCAGGGAAATATCCGTGTTGCCAGCTTTAATGTATTGAATTACTTCAATGGTGACGGTAATGGCGGTGGCTTCCCTACCTCAAGAGGCGCTGCCACACTGTTCGAGTTTGAGCGGCAAAGCGCTAAGATCGTTAATGCTCTGGCGACCATGAACGCAGACATTATTGGTCTGATTGAAATAGAAAACGATGGTTTTGGCAGTAACAGCGCTATTGCTGACCTGACATCCCGCCTGAATACTACTTTAGGTACAGATAAATACCGTTATGTCAGTCTGCCTGTGCCAAGGATAGGTACTGATGCGATTACCAACGGTCTGATCTATAACAGCGAGGCATTTACTGAAAGCGGTACTGCGGCATTTCTGGATACCGGCGCATTTAGCTATGGTTCCCGCCCGACCCTGGTACAAACTTTCAAGGCCAGTGATAGCAACCAGCAGCTAACCGTAGCAGTAAACCATTTCCGTTCTAAAAACTGCGGCAGCAGCGCCACCGGAGATAACGCTGACCAGAACGACGGCCAGTCTTGCTGGAATGCTCAGCGGGTAGAGGCAGCAGAACAACTGCTTGGCTGGTTAGACACCAACCCGACAGGCGTCAGTGAACCTCGGCAGATCCTGCTGGGCGATTTTAATGCCTACAGCCAGGAAGATCCGATGCAAACGCTGTATCTGGCAGGCTTTATCAATCCAATTAGCAACAGTGATAACAGCGGTACAACCTATGTTTATCAGGGTGAAGCCGGCGCAATCGACCATGCCCTGCTGTCTGCCGATGCTGCCGCTATTCTGACAGATGCAACCGTATGGCAAATTAACTCACCGGAGCCTTATATTTTCGAGTATGGCACCAGTTATAAATCAGCAGAGCAGATTATCAGCTTCTATAGTGATGCCCCATACCGCTCTTCGGATCATGATCCTATTGTACTGGAGCTGACACTGGATGCTCAGGTACGCTTTGGCGATCTGAACGGTGACGGTGTTATCGACAACCGCGATGTTACGCTGTTTAACCAGTTACTGCGTGAGACACAACCACTGGACAGCCGCTACGACTTTAACCAGGACAGCGTAACCGATCAGCGGGATGTACGGGCCTTAATGGCACTGTGCGATTTGCCTCGTTGCGCTATCGTTCAATAACTTTCAGGGAAGAAAATAATGAAACACTTAATCAGCGCTTTACTACTGTTGCTAAGCACTTCAAGCCATGCAGCTCTGATTTATTTTGAAGCCGACCAGAGCAGCTACCAGCAAGGCGAAGATATTCAGGTCAATATGTTCGTTAGTGATTTTAGTGGTACGCTTGGCGGCTTTTTCGCTGAGCTGTTCTACGATCCGCAGCTAAATCTGCAAAGCTGGCAGTTTGGCAATGGTTTTGACGATGGCCTAGGCTCAATGCAGGACTGGGGCTATGCTTCAAGCGGATATTTTGCTTTATCCGATTACACCTTTGCCTTCGATGAAAACCTGTTATCTCATCAGGGTAATAACTTTATGCTGGCCAGCTTTATCTTTACCGCCAGCGACACCGGTAACTTCTGGCTGGATCTGAATTCAGCAGCATCAGGATTGTTGAGTTTTGACAATGACTTTGTTGATTTCAGCAGCTCAGCGCTGGCAATTAATATCAGCCCGGCTGCTGAAATTCCGCTGCCAGCAACAGCTTTGTTGCTATTAGCTGGCTTGCCTTTGTTACGTCTGCGTAATAGCAATCAGGTGTGAAATTTCGGGCGCCGGTCAGCTGACTGAGCGCCCTCCTCTTACCAGTGTTCAAGTTTGCGTCAGATCAATCTGTGCTGAATTTACTGTCCTATACTCAATTATAAGGAATTAGAGCGTGTCGACGTTTCATGGTTAAAGGAGTTCAGTACCCATGCCAGAACAGCAAAGAAAATTCAGACTTCTGCAGCAACGGTTGCGTCTTGAACGGCAGCTTGCGGCCATTCACCACAATTTTCAGCGAATTCAGAATACAGAACTAAACGAGCCAACGCCAAAATGGCGAAGCGAGCCTGCACTAAATGAGCTGGAACATTCCATCACATCAGAGCTGGCACAAATTCGCCGCGCACTGGAGCAACTGGGTCCGTAACATTATTGTTCGTTAACGTTACCAGAAAACAAGTTCAGGCTGGCAGCAACAGCTGCTGAAGTTCGGTCAATGATGCGACCTCATAATCAGGCCGGATACCTGCTGGAACCGGTTCTGCATGATGGTTCAGCCAGCAAGTAGCAATACCGGCATTCATACCCCCCAAAATATCAGCATGCGGGTTATCTCCAACCATTAGGATCTGCTCCTTCGGAGGGTGTCCCATCAATTTAAATGCGTGCTCAAAAATACCAAAATCTGGTTTAGCCACACCGACCTGCTCTGAAATCACCAGTACAGAAAAATCCTGATGGAACCCCGTACGTTCAAGGCGAATTTGCTGCAGTTCAGTAAAACCGTTAGTAATAATCCCCAATTGTGCCTTACCGCGTAAGGCCTGCACCAACTCAGTTGCACCAGGCAGAGGCTGGCATATATCAGCCATCGCTTGCATAAATGCCCGGTTCAGTGCCATAGGCTCCTTATCCAGTTTGGATGCCCACGGAATAAAGCGCCTTTCCTGTAATTGAGCCGCTGTAATTTGCCCTTGCTGGTAATCAAGCCACAATGGTTTATTTACATCCTGAAACTGCTGGTAATCTTCATCACCAAACGGGTATCCCTGCTGTTCAAACATCCGGCGCAAACCACTGAATGCATCGAAATGAAATAATGTTTCATCAGCATCAAATAAGATCCATTGATAACGCACTTAATACCCCTTAGAACTACACAGCATACTCAGGCTGGCATTATATCACTCTCTTAATACTGAATACCCCCATTGCTCTCGTATTATCGGCTCTCTGGCTGTTACAGCTGACATAAACCTTTACACATTGCAACTGGGGGTAACCGGCATAAACCGGTATGATAAAAGCGTATCTTGCTTTCCCTGGATACACGGCAGCGCATCCGTATTGCGATTATAAACCTGTTATACCGGTCAGTGTCCCAACCCTCTGGCCGGTCTTTTCACTGCCATACCTGCAAAGGTACCCGGATATAAGATGTGCCATTCCCTTCAGCAGCAGGCATTTGCCCGCCACGGATATTGACTTGCACAGCAGGATAAATCAGCCTGGGTACTGCCAGTGTTTTATCTCGGGTTTCTCTCTTCTGGACAAACATCTGTTCCGGAGTATCCGCATTTATATGGATATTGTGTTGTTTCTGTTCTGCTACCGTTGTCTGATACAGCAATGGCCGCCCTCCCGGCTGATAGTCATGACAGATAAATATCCGGGTATCGTCCGGCAACTGATAAATCCGCTGCACCGAGCGGTACAGAACATGTGCATTACCTCCTGGAAAATCGCAACGGGCAGTACCGGAATCCGGCATGAATAACGAATCCCCGACAAACAAATTTCCATCAATAAAGTAGCTGACACTGTCATTAGTATGACCAGGAGTATTGATGACCCGAGCTTCAAAACCACCGATAAGGAAAGTATCATTATCTGCAAACAACCGGTCAAAATAATCTCCCCTGGCCATCAGCTCCTGGTCAGAGAGGTTAAAGACGATTTTGAATGTCTGCTGTACTTTTTTAATACCTTCCCCGATAGCAATCTCTGCACCGGTTTGCTGTTTCAGATAATGGGCAGCGGAAAGATGATCTGCATGTGCATGCGTTTCCAATACCCATACCAGTTT
>CAZXTH010000002.1:9339-16453 GCA_964643585.1 uncultured Pseudoalteromonadaceae bacterium | reverse complement strand
TATTTTATCTGCACTAGCAGTGCTGACAGCACCAGCGGCCGGGTCATAATCCAGTACCGGATCGATAACAGCAGCCTCACCACAGCGGGTATCAGCTACAACATAACTACAGGTTGAACTGTCAGCATCAAAAAACATTTCTATCTGCAAAAACTGCTCACTCATCAGATTACTCCAGCCACTCTCCAGAACGTATTTACGATCTCGCGAACAAAGGTTAAGCCTGCTTTTAACACCGCAGAACCAAAGTACAGCTGATCGTAAACAGGTTCTCAGGCATGGCTTTTAATCACAACTCGTTGCAGCTTAGCTAAAACCGAGCTAGAATTCAATTTTGTTATATGCATATTCAAAAATAGAATATAGAGTAAATTGCATGCTGACAGTACTCTGTGCCGCCGTTGTAATAGGCATTTGTCTCGGGCTTTTCGGCTCTGGGGGGTCAATTCTTACCGTACCGGTGCTGCTGTATTTATTACAATTTCCTCCGGCAGAAGCAATAGCATCGTCACTGCTGATTGTTGGTTTAATCAGCCTGTTCAGCACACTCCGTGATCTGCGCCAGAAAAAACTCAGCACACTTCATCTATCGTGGTTCGGTATACCAGGCATGCTGGCTACTTATATTGGGGCATGGGTAGGCACGCTGGTCAGCAGTCACTGGCAACTAATGACGTTTTCCCTGCTGATGCTGGTGGCTGCAGCAATGATGTGGCGCAACAGGCCTGCAACAACAGCAACGACTATAGTTCAGCCTGCTTTACTGGCAGTAAATGGTTTAGCCGCCGGAGTACTGACTGGTTTTGTCGGTGTGGGCGGAGGCTTTCTGATCGTACCGGCTTTGATCATACTCGGAGGCTTACAGCTACAGCGGGCAACAGCAACCAGTCTGGCGATCATCAGTTTGCAGGCACTGACCGGTTTTGCCGGATACTACACTCTGGCTTTGCAAGGACATGCAGAGCTACAACTAAGCTGGCATGTAATTATACCCATGGTTATTACCGGTATCATCGGCAGTTATGCCGGAGGGCTGTTAAGTAACCATCTTCCCCGATTACTACTGCAACGCAGTTTTGCACTGTTTCTTATCGTTATGGCCAGCATCGTTATTTACCGTTCAGCCCTAGCATAAGCAACAGAACTGTTGATAAAACTCACAGGAGGCGACAATGGAAAACTTCACTCCCCTATCTGCCATTATCGGCGGAGCTCTGATTGGTAGTGGTGCGTTACTGCTTATGGTATTTTCCGGCCGGATTGCCGGTATATCAGGTATTGCAGCCGGAGCCTTATTTAATCGTGATGGCCGCAGCTGGCGCTTAGCCTTTATTGCTGGCCTGCTGGTTGCTCCGTTATTGTTATCATGGATCTCTGACAGTTTCAGCTATCAGACTCCTGTTTTCAGCTGGCAATTAATGCTGGCCGGTTTGCTGGTAGGGCTAGGTACAGCATGGGGAAATGGTTGTACTTCAGGCCATGGCATCTGCGGCATCAGCCGGTTGTCTATGCGTTCCGTTATTGCCACACTGATCTTTATGCTGACCGGTATGCTAACAGCATCCCTGCTTCACTGAGGAACACACTATGCACTTATTTATTGCGTTTCTATCCGGGCTGCTGATGTCTGCAGGCATAACCATCTCCATGATGATCGACACGCAGAAAGTCATTGGCTTTCTGAATATCAACAATAACTGGGATCCCAGCCTGATACTGGTAATGGCTTCAGCGCTTACGATTTATGCTACCGGTTATTTCTTCCTGAAACGCAGGGGCAAGCCATTACAGGCGCAGGCTTTCAGCTTACCGCCCAAAAGCACAGCAGATAAATCCTTGCTTATCGGCGCCGCGATTTTTGGTGTTGGCTGGGGAATGGCGGGCTATTGCCCGGGCCCGGCGCTGGCTGCTATTTCGTCCGGACAATGGCCTGTACTGGCATTTACTGCTGCCATGGTAAGTGGCTGGTTTATTGCCAGGCATCTGCCGCTTAAAGACTGATTAACCAAACAGCCTGTTTACGATTGTTCAGGTAAAGATTATCCGATATTAAGAACAGATTCTGATAACTTGCCTGAGATCAAAGCCCTGGCACATTCTGTTCACAAACAGCTTTCCAAGGCTGTCAAAGTTGACTTACCATATGACACTTTGATGACAGTACAGGAAATAAAAATGACCCTACGTAGTTTCTCTCTGGTGGCAACAGCCATCGCCGGTGCGTTATCGTTCTCTGTTGCCGCTGCAGATATCAGTTTCTATGGCCAGGCCCATGTTTCTGCAGATCACCTTGATAACGATAACGACACCGCGCTGAATATTTCCAGTAATACCAGCCGTTTTGGTATCAGAGCATCACATGAAATTGAACCGGGATTAAAAGTGCTGGCGCAGATTGAAAGCCTGGTACGTCTGGATGAAGGCGATACTGACCTTGGATCCCGTGATAGCTTTGTTGGTTTGCAGGGAAACTTTGGTTTGGTTCGTGTTGGTTACATGGACAGCCTGAGCAAGCAAATCCGCACTAAAGTCGATTTATTCGGTAATAAAGTAGGTGATGCACGTAATATTGTCCGCGGTGGCGGAGTGGATATTGATAAACGCCTGCGCAACAGCATCCACTATAAAAGCCCGGCCTATAACAACTTTGTTTTTGATGTGCATTATTCGTCACATGACAGAAAAGGCACCACTTCAGATAACAAAGACGATGTTATCAATACTGCAATAACCTACGATGACAAAAGTCTGTATATCTCGCTGGCCTACGAATTACAAAACCAGTTGGATGGTTCAGATACCAGTGGTGTCCGCCTTGGAGCCAGCTATGTGATTTCTCCTAACTGGCAGGTAACCGCTCTGGTACAACGTACCAGCGATTTTTCATCTACTATCCTGAACCCGGATGGCACAACGACAACTACCCAAGCAGCGGATCGTACCGCATGGGGTGTGGGTGTGCGCTATAAACTGGATAAATACGATTTATCAGCACAGTATTACAGTGCGGGTAATGCAGATACTGATAACTCTGGTGCCTCTATGCTGGCGCTGGGTATTGACCGTAAATTCGGCAAAAACCTGAGTGTTTATGCCGCCTATGCTTTAACCAGTAATGATGAAAATACCCGTCAGTTTAACGTTTCAGGCGGTGGCGGCCATGGTAAAGCCGTTGATCTTTCACAGGTATCTTTTGGCGCAGATTTACAGGCCATATCTATCGGCGCTATTTATAACTTCTGATCTTTCAATCAGTTCAGGCCGGTAATATATCGTACCGGCCTCAAATCCTCTCTCGTTGCGTCAAATCAAATCCAATCAGATACATACTATCGCCAGTTGAAAATCACTGTGTTATGCTGCCTTTTCAACACAGGTAATTAACAGAGCGCTCTATGGGTAGTTTTACTGAAATATACCTTTTTATTGAGAAAACCTTTTTCGGAACTCTCACCCGGAAAATTGTTGGTAATCTTAGTTTTCTGGCAATATTTTTTGTACTGGCACTAATTCAGGCTTACCCTGCAGAAGGGCCAACCACCAGTTGGTGGCTGATCACCGTTCTGGGAAGTTCTGCCTTTATCTTTACGATTTACTACATGCACCTGCTATTTGTAAAACCGGTGCAGGCTCTGGTTCAGGCACTGCATGATACCAACCGCAAAGGTACAGACCTTAACCACCGTTTACCTGCTTTTACCTTTGATGAATTCAGAACACTGTCAGAAGAATATAACCGCTTTGTTTCACAGCTGGGGGTATTCCTGAGCGATATCCATAAACAAGCCAGCCAGACACATCAGGTAAACGAGCAGGTGTCATCAGCGGTTAAAAATACCCGTAGTCATTTACAGGATACCGAACAGCGCAGCCAGAAAATCCGGCAGGAAAGCGATCTGGTACTGGAGCATCTGGCTGATATTGTTCAAAACAGCGATCATATGGGCAAAGTGACCGGAACTACGGTCGAAAAAGCCAAGATTGCCAGCGACCAGATGCAGGGGTTATCCGGCCAGTTATCAGGTATTGTTAACTTGCTGAACTCTTTCGGTACCACAATAAATGGCCTGCATCAGAACTCTGATAATGTACGGCAGATTCTGGTGATGGTAGAAAACTTCTCTGATCAGACAAACCTATTGGCACTGAATGCGGCTATCGAAGCGGCCAGAGCCGGTGAAGCCGGCCGTGGATTTGCCGTAGTAGCCGATGAGGTACGCACACTGGCAGCAAAAGTGAATGATGCCACCCGCCAGATTTCAGGTTTCCTCAATGATATGGAGCGGTTGGTTAAAGAAACCCGGATGGAGTCAGACAGCCTGAACAAACAGGCGCAGCAGGCGCAACAGCAAATTGGTACTACCAATGAAGAGTTTGTCAGTCTGCAAAGCGAACTGCAATCAGCCAAAACCGGGATCCGGAATATTAACGATACAGTAATTAACCTGGAACAGCGCTACCAGCAAACTCATCAACATCTGACAGCAATTGAGCAGGTTACCGTCAATGCTTATAAGCAGATGGCTTCAATTGATGATGCAGCCAGAACCTTACTGGAAGGCACCGCCAAAACGCAGCAACAGCTGGGACGTTTTGCCAGATAACACAGATGATTCGGCTGGTGTAATCACCAGCCATTTCTCTTCAGAGCCACGTTACCACTTACCACCTTCAACAATCACCGTTTCAGGTTTAGTGCCTGCTGCCAATGCCGGAGCCAGATACACCTGAAACAGTTGTTGCAGATAGTGCTCTTCTCCTAGCGTTTCCAGTTCCTGGTTCACCCATAAGCGCAATGAGTCATTGCCTTTTTTTACCGCCGGGGCAATCGGTGCATCGGCTTCCAGTTTGCCATCAAGCAAACGAAAACCACTGTTCTCTTTCATCCAGCCCAGCAAAATCAGGTTATCCTGCGCATAAGCCGCCGCACGGCCATTTTTCAGGGCCTGTAACGCCTCGGTATTTTTATCAAACTTCAGCAGCTTTATCCGCTTATGGTGTTTGGTCAGATAGATATCAGCGGTTGTCCCTTTGGTCACAATAACAGTTTTGCCCTGTAAATCATCCAGCGTATCAATATGGCTGTTATCTGCCACCAGCACCTGAGTCGACACCCGTAAATTCGGATTAGTAAAATCGACGACTCTGGCCCGTTCCGGTGTTACCGTCATATTTGCCAGAATCAGGTCAACCTTGCCACTTTGCAAAAACGGAATACGACTGGCAGCTTCCACAACCACAAATTCTATTTTACGTTCATCACCCAACAAGTCTCTGGCAAAGCGTTTAGCCAGATCAGTATCAAACCCGACTTTATTACCTTGGGCATCAACAAAACCAAATGGTGGTTTATCCGTAAAAACGCCGACTTTCAGCACACCACGAGCTTTAATTTCTTCAACTGAAGCGGCTTTTACCGGTAAAGCGGATAACAGTAATAATGTTGCAATACTTAATACGGATAACAATTTCATTGTGGTTTCCTTGTTAGCTTCTGAATATCAGTAAACTTGCTCAGAAACTGCCTGGCCCGTTCACTTTCAGGTTGTGCAAAAAACTGTTCAGGGGGGCTTATCTCTTCAATTCGCCCGGCATTCATAAACACAATGCGATCGGCCACCGCCCTCGCAAAACCCAGCTCATGGGTGACAATCAACATGGTCATTCCTTCCGCAGCCAGTGTACGCAGTACCTCAAGCACTTCGCGCACCATTTCCGGATCCAATGCTGCGGTAATCTCATCAAACAACATCATTTCAGGCTGCATACACAGGGCCCGTGCTATTGCCACCCGTTGCTGCTGCCCACCGGAAAGTTGCGACGGGTAAGCATCATATTTGTCTGCCAGTCCTACTTTATCCAGCAGCTTTCTGGCCAGCACTTCAGTTTGTCCGGCTGGCTTTTTCAGACCGGCAACAGGCCCCAGCAACAGGTTTTGCCCCACCGTCAAATGCGGAAATAACTGATAATGCTGAAATACCATTCCAACCCGCTGCCTTAATTGTTGCCAGTTACTGCCGGGGTGCAGCTTAATGCCGCCAAATTCAATATTGCCAGCAGATAACGGTTCCAGTCCGTTAATACAACGCAGCAGTGTGCTTTTACCACAGCCACTGGGGCCAAGAATCACCACCACCTGCCCCTGATTAACACTCAGATTGATATCATCCAGAATAAGGTTGCTGCCTTTATGGTGACTCAGATGCTCTAATACTAATGCCGTCATTTTTATCCCTGATGCCAACGCTGTTCTAATTTGGCTGAACAGTAACTCAGCGGGTAACAGATTAAGAAATACACTACAAACAACAGGCTATAAATAAACAACGCGTTATCGTCGCGCTCAATAATCTGCTGTCCGGCTTTGGTCAGCTCCACTACACTAATCAGAATCGTTAATGATGTGGTTTTAATCAGCCTGGTAGCCACATTCATCAAGGGCGGTAAGGTTTGCCGCAGCAACAACGGAATAACAACATAACGGTAGCTTTGCCGCTCAGATAACCCCAGACACATTGCCGCTTCCCACTGTGCTTTGGGAAAAGCTCTCAATCCGCCTCTTAAAACTTCGCCTGCTTCAGTACTGCCCCACAGGCTGAATACGACAATCGCCGCGGTTGTACCGCTGAAATCAATACCTGCCCATAACGGCAAACCAAAAAACACCAGAAACAACCATACCAATAGCGGAATGGCCCGCATGCTTTCCAGCCATAGCCGCATCAGCCATCGCAATACTATAAACCGGCTTTGACAGGCCAAAGCATACAGCACGCCGCCTGCCAGACTCAGCAGCAGCGAAGCAAAAGCAATCCATAACGTATTTATCAGTCCTGGCCATAACTGTGATGCAATAGCCAACCACCCGGCCGCAGACGGAAACAACTCAAACATGGCGCCACCTGTTTTCAAGTACATGTAATGCCACAGACAACGGTACAAAAACCAACACGCAGCTTGCCGTCATTAAGGCCAGAAACTCATAGGTCATATAATAAATGGCAATACCATTAGTGGTGGTATACATTACTTCCGCGACGGTAATAGCGGAAACCACTGTTGTTTCACGTAGTAAAAAGCACGCGGTTGCAGCACTGGCCGGTAATTGCTTTTG
>CAZXTH010000002.1:4156-9329 GCA_964643585.1 uncultured Pseudoalteromonadaceae bacterium | reverse complement strand
GCCATACCTGCGGCCACAAGATATACCGGAATATCTGAAACCAGCTCAGCCCCAGTGCGTACCCTGCCTGGCTTTGTTGCTCAGACAATGCACTGAAACCGGCACGAAACACCTCAGTAAAATAAGCACCGCCCATAAAAGTTAATGCTATTACCGCACAGAGTTCAGGCGCCAGCAGAATACCTACCGCCGGTAAACCAAAATAGAGTAAAAATAGTTGAATAATCAGTGGGGTATTACGGGCAATTTCGATATAACTACGAATCACTGCTCTGACCACAGGCGAAGCCTGCTGTAACAAACTGGCAAGTACCACACCGGTTACCAGTGCCAGAAAAACGGCAACGCCACCTACGGCCAGCATAACCCCGATAGCCCTCAGGTAATCCGGGATTTGCTCCAGCATAAACTGCCAGTCCATGATGTGCTCCTGCGCCTGTAAAACCTTCTGAACCAGACCGACAACACGGGGCATTTCAGAGAGAATAGTAAAAACTGTTGCAGATTATAAAAAGGAATAGGTATTCCAAAAAAGAATATTAAATTATATCTATGTTCTTTTTATTTTATAAAAATACGAGAAAACAGCAGGCAGCAACGATCAGGTAAGTTTTAGCTCAGCCAGTAATGACGCAAGCTGCTGGCGTTCATTTCCTGCTAATGCCCGCAGCGGCAAAGGTAAGCAAGGAGCCCGCACTAGCCCAAGCAGTTCTGCTGCTGTTGCGATCACCCGCAAACTGCCACCATATTGGCGGAATAATGCCCATAAAGGCGCTAATTGTTCAGATAAGCGAATCGCTTCTTGCTGATTCCCCTCTCTGGCCGCACGGGTGATTGCCAACGCAGTTTCAGGAAACAAGCCTCCGATAACGGAATACCAGATTTCACATCCGGCATTAAGACCTGTCGAAGCATACATATCACCACTGACACCAACTGATACATGAGCAGGAATAAGAGCACGCAAGCGTTCAACCCGCGCCTTGGCCGCGCTAGTGTCTGACGGCATTCCGGGAATTTTAATCGACGCCACATTTGGCAACAGTGCTATACGGCCATGCAGCTCATCACTAAACTCAAAGCGGGTTGTTCCGGGGTTATCATACACACACAATGGCACCGACAATGTTCGGGTAACGGCATCAAAAAGGCTGAACACCTCTTCTGAGTTCAATGCCTGGTAGGATACCGGTGCCAGTAATACCGCACTGGCGCCGGCTTTCTGTGCATCTTCAGCAAGTAACAGGACATCCTTAGTGCGCAAAGCCCCAATCCCTACCATCACCGGCGTATTTTCTGCATGCTGTACTGCCAGTTGCGCAATACGAAACCGCTCTGCTCTTGTCAGATAAGCATAACTACCCGTTGAACCAAGTGCTCCAATAGAGTCAACACCAGCATTCACCAAACGCTGAATCAGCGTGATATAAGCCGCTTCATCAACTCTTTCTTCATTAACCGGGGTAAGAGGAAATGCACTGAGACCTGAAAACATGGCGGATATCCTTTGAGTACATCACAAAAAGCAACAACAAGGCTGGATTAAGCAGCATCATAATCTATTTACTGAAATAGCGGCCAGGGTTATTACAAGAACTATTAATATGGGTTAGATCAAACACAATCTGATACTTTTAGTTATAACTCCTGATTTGAGCTGACAATCATCTCAGTGCCAATAGCAGACGTTTGTGATTCTAGAAGCACTCTTATTATGTGGTCACTTTTTGTTGACCACTACATTGTATCTTAAGGCTATGTTCAATCATTATGGGATAATATTTTTTAATGACCGGAATGTGCAGAAAGAGTGCTGGAAGGACTCTCATAGACGGCTGTTCAGGGCTGTTAATCTTCCGAACTATCTGGGGAGTAAAGAATATCAAGTTGCCAAAAAATGCTTTAAAATAAGAGATTTTCTGGCTCACGGAAAAACACAACGTGAAGCCACAGTCGTTGAACTACCAGAAGACTTCGATAGGCATTCTATTTTCAATCATATGATAGCTCTCGATTCTAAGCCTTTTAGAGAAGCAAGCAACGTTTTACTCCAGCTATTTGTCGAGACAGCACGTAAAATTGAATTGGACATTGAAAACAATGGTTTTTATCCGAATCAGGAGCACGCTGAAGAGAAATTCTGAGAAAAGCTTTGTGAGTGTCCTCTGAGTGTGTCCGGTGTTCGAAGTTGGTAAAATACAACAAGGCCAGCCACAGTGACGTCTTTTTAGCTACTGATTCGCCTTTACTACAAAGCCGCTCGTGCTGGCGGCGTTATGAGTCCGAGTTACCCATGATAGGCTGACTTCTCAGGAGTTTGAAGGATTAAAATGAACTCAATAACGGATAAATTTGAAAGCTATGGTGATTCAGTTGATGGAAATGCAAACTGGCCGATGCTTAGGGAGCTTAGACGGGAACTTCTTCTGGAAATTTCAGGTGGAGAAAAAAGAATTGCAAATCCGGAAGAAATAAAAAGCTGGATTCTTGAAAAATACCAAACTAACCCGCTCGTAGGGGATATTTTTAGAGCAATCCTTCTTATAAATGAAGATTTAGTTCTTTCTGAAAACAAGCTCCCAAGTTTAGATGAATGTAAGCATTCAGTATTCGATGCTGAGAAACGCCCTCTACCCGAGTTTTGCTTCGTATCCTCGTGCATGAATGGTGAACCTAAAGGAGTTCTAATTCAGAGAGAATCGCTCAAGGTGGGCGGGCTAGTTTATTCATTTACTATATTCAGTCGGGAACATCTAACAAAAAGCGTTGTGCGAATAGAGATACGAACGTGTAGCAAAGAGCCAGAGCCATTTGTATCACTTTTTACCTCAAATGGTTGGGTTCATGTGTCCCAAGAAGAAATACACTTGGAACAGTATGCGCTATTTGCACTTCGTTGCTTAATAAGTTACCACCGTTACAAATACAAAAAACTACCTGTCGATTCACTTCTCGATACTAGAAAAGAAAGGCCTCGCCCCAACGATTATTTGGTAGATCTAATTGCTAAAGCATATCGAAATCAAGTTAGATGTTACAAGGTAGAAGTTCCTCTTACCCACATTAAACCCCGTGATCTAGATTATGCATTAACTATCGACAAACAAGAGATAAAATCTTTTATTGATGAAATATACAGCTATGGATTTCCTTTTTCTGAGCTGCTTCTTTACCAACACGGTGATGAACTGATAACGGATGATGATTACACCGCATACCTATCATATATGGCAATGGGCCTTGATAAGGTTCCAGCAGTGATAATAGGCGCGTTTAACAACCCTAATGTTGTCGTGTTATCTGAGGGTGGAGAAGAGCTAATTCCCCCCATAGGAGTTAAAAGAGTAGAAGAATCTTATCCGTCTATTAGAAGCAAGGAAGAGATTCTCAAAGAAAAATTGTTGAGCCTGTCCCCAAAAACAACAGATTCTTTAAGGCTGGAAAAAAGATTCATTGAGTTTTGTAGACTAATTGGAAATAGCTCAACATCAGAAACCGAGTTACATAAATTTCTAAACAGATACCCAGAGATTTTTGATAGCCATATGGCCTCTATACATAGCGAAGTTACGATAGGTCGCTACAGAGCAGACTTGGTTCTACGTTATGAGCAAGTTGATAAAAAGATTGTGCTGATTGAACTTGAGCGTCATAGTGACACTATATTCACGAAGGCCAATCGGATTAGAAAGAAGGTTACTCACGCGTCCCAGCAAGTAGAGGATTGGATTAATGAAATTAGGTTGGGCGCGAAAAACATACCGAGTTGGCTAAGCACCCAATTTTGTCCAGAAGGGCTTGTAGTCATCGGTCGCTCAAGAGACCTTACTGATGAACAGAAGCAGATTTTAGTTACGATAAACTCAAATCGCACAGTAAAGATCATAACATATGATGATTTATTAGAACGTATGAAACAGTTGATGAGAATGATAAATCGGCTAGATTAGATGCTCAATAGATGCTGCATATTTGTTTGTCCCCCATTGGATCTTGTGGCACAAAAGCAAACACGCCGCTGTTAGCGCTTATTCAGGGCTGTGACGGCCTTTCTGTCTCTTCGCGACTACAAGTCAGCTCTAAACCTGGGAGTTTACTTCTGCTTTTCGCTCATAGCTGCCTGTCAGATTAAATCTAAATTTTTATAAAATATGTCAGATCAGATATGAGTAACTACAATTAATGCCACATAACAATAAAGGCGCACTATGCGCCTTTATTCAATAACGGGATGTCTATTACAGCTCCGGCTGAACCTCAACATGCTTTAGTTGCAACCATTCGCTGCTATAAGCTCTAATACTGTTCGTCAGTTCAAGATTATTATTCAGTTTCTGCCCGTAAGACGGAATAATCTCTGTTAACCGCTGCTGCCATTGCGGTGTTTTAATCTGTTCCTTAAACATCTGGTTTAATACATTCAGCATAATAGGTGCGGCAGTAGATGCACCCGGTGATGCGCCCAGCAATGCTGCTATAGAACCATCTTCAGAGCTGACAATTTCAGTGCCGAATTGCAGAATACCACCATGTTCCGGATGCTTTTTAATAATCTGCACACGCTGCCCGGCAGTATGCAAACGCCAGTCTTTATCCACGGCCTGCGGGAAGTATTCTCTCAGAGAATCCATCCGGTCACTGTCACTGAGCATTAACTGACCGATAAGGTAAGACGTCAGCGGCATGTTGTCCCAGCCCGCATGCATTATTGGCAGAATATTATCCGTTGTTAAAGAGCGTGCTAAATCTGTCACAGAGCCTTCTTTCAGAAATTTCGTCGAGAACGTTGCAAAAGGGCCAAACAACAGCACTTTTTTGCCATCAATAATTCGGGTATCAAGGTGAGGAACCGACATTGGCGGCGAGCCAACCGAGGCTTTGCCATACAACTTGGCCTGATGCGCGGCAACAATATCTGGATTTTCTGTTACCAGAAATTGCCCGCCGACAGGGAATCCGGCATAGCCTTCGGCTTCAGGAATACCGGATTTTTGCAGTAATTTCAGCGCGCCGCCACCGGCGCCAATAAACACATAACGAGTAATAATGTCACGGGTTTGCCCGTCATGGGCTAAATTGGCGACGGTCACGGTCCAGGTATTGTCTTTATTGCGTTTAATATCCTGCACATCATGCTGCAAATTCAGTGAAACCTGTGGCTGGTTGTTCAGAG
>CAZXTH010000002.1:0-4146 GCA_964643585.1 uncultured Pseudoalteromonadaceae bacterium | reverse complement strand
TCAACTGCCGGGTAATTTCGCCAAAGTTTACATCCGTACCAATCTCCATTCTGGTTGCAGCGATACGCTGGCCTGGTTCGCGACCTTCCATCACCAGCGGTACCCATTCAGCAATCCGGGCAGGATCTTCGGAATACTCCATGCCACGGAACAATGAACTATGCTGTAATGCCGCATGGCGTTTTTTCAGGTAATTAGCATTGTCATCACCCCATACAAAGCTCATATGCGGCACATTGTTAATAAATGACTTCGGGTTTTGCAGCACATTCTGTTTTATCTGATGCGCCCAGAATTGTTTTGAAATCTCAAACCATTCGTTAATCTCAACGGCTTTTACAATCTCAATAGAACCGTCTGCCTTCTCCGGTGTGTAGTTCAACTCACAAAAAGCACTATGGCCGGTTCCCGCATTATTCCAGGCATTAGAGCTTTCCAGAGCGACACCTTCCAGCCGTTCAAACAGCGCTATTTTCCATTCCGGTTCAAGTTCATGAATGTAAGTACCCAGTGTGGCACTCATAATGCCACCACCAATCAGTACCACATCGACTCTCTCTGATGGCGCTTCTGGCTCCTGCCTTGAACAGGCTGACAACACAATAACAAAGACTATCAGCAACAGTTTTTTCATCGAGATCTCCCTGAACCTGTAACATTCTGATACGACATCATTATTTAGTTAATAATCAGTGTAGCAAAGTCTTATCTGAACGCCCGGTATATTCAGGGTCTTTTTACTGCCGGTTTCAAGGATGCCCTGGTTGTTGAAATTCACCCGTCGCAGCAACACTGGCTAAGCGGGATTCAGGCATCAGCATACGCCACCAACTGACATTAGCTGCAACACTCTGTTGCTGTGAGCTGACAGATACGGGCTGACCAAATTGCGGGGTCAGTAACATAATATCAGACTGAACAGCAGCTGCTGAAACCCGTTCTAAAGGCTCATACCAGGCATGAAATGCCAGATCAAAAGTGCCATTATGCACAGGCACCATTACACCGCCTTTTAAATCCTGATGCGCCATTACACTTTGTTCCGGCGTCATATGTACATGTGGCCAGTCGTGATCGTATGCTCCGGTTTCAATAAAAGTCGTATCGAAAGGGCCATATTTAAGCCCAATTTCCTTAAAGCCAGCAAAATAGCCCGAGTCTCCGCTGAAGTACAAAGAACCGGCAATCGTTTTAATTACCCATGATCCCCATAGCGTAGTATTACCATCTCCTACTCCTCTGCCGGAAAAATGCTGGGTTGGAGTAAAAGCAATCAGCGCCTGCTCTGTTTGCAGTTCTTGCCACCAGTCAAATGTCGTAATCAGATCTCCTGGTATTCCCCAACGCTGTAAATCTCCTTCAACCCCCATCGGCACCAGAAACTGCTGTGTTTTGGCAGCCAGTTTTTTAATACTGCTTTTATCAAGATGGTCATAATGATTATGAGAAATCAGTACCTTAGAAATAGGTGGTAGCTCTTCTATCGTGACAGGGGTCTGATGAAAACGTTTGGGCCCCAGAAAAGAAAAAGGCGATGCCCGCTCTGCAAAAACCGGATCCAATAACCAATATTCTCCCAGTACTTTTAACAGTACAGATGAATGCCCCAGCTTAACGAAGTGCACATCGTTATCCGGTAACGCATCCAGCATCTCGCGGGTTACTTGTTGCAATGGCAATGCCTGCACTGGCTGTTTATCTGTTGCAGGTTCAGTAATGTAACGTTTGATAATCTGCAAAAATTTAGCCACTCCTGGTTGCTCAAACTGATATTCATTATGAAACTTTCCATCCTGAAAACGGCTGGTATGGCTTACATTTTCGGGATCCACGCTTGCTTTAATATTGCTGTTCACCGCTATTACTCCTGCTACAAGTATTGCAAGGCTTACCAATAACCAAACGATGGCTTTTATAATCCAGTGCATAAGTCCTGCCTTAAAATATAAACTACACCGTGCAGTTTACATTGAAAAATGTAAAAGTAAACTGAATAGTGCAGTTATATAAAATAACCGCTAGAATAACCATTCTGAGTTAGGGGTTATGATGAAACTGACTGAAAAGAAACGACTGCAGATTCTGGATGCGGCTGAAATGCTGTTCCACAGCCAGGGTGTGGAGCATACCAGTATGGATCAACTGGCTTTACAGGCAAATGTGTCTAAAAGAACTGTCTATAACCATTTCGCGACGAAAGAACAGCTGTTTCAGGCGATACTGCAACGCATGTTTGAACGTTTATCGCAGGAACAAACCATTACCTACTCATCACTGCTTACTATTGATGAACAACTGGAAAGAATCGCTGCTGATGAAGTGTCCATGCTCAGCTCTGATACCTTCTTACGGGTTGCAAGAGTCGCTATTCTGCAGGTAATGCAACAACCTGAACTGGCTAAACACATCAGCGAATATGCCCCTGGCTGCCAGCGTTATCTCGAACAATTTCTGGCTGATGCCTGCGCCGCTGGCGTATTAACTATTCCAGACATCAGTTTTGCGGCAAAGCAATTTGTCTACCAGCTAAAATCGTTTGTGTTCTATCCTGCTTTGTTTGGTATGTCGGATACCACCGCAGAGGAACAACAACGATTGATCAAAGAGACGGTTATTATGTTCACGGCCAGATACCGTAGCCCGCTCTGAATGAATAACCAATTGTTGCACATTACTTTTGCAGAGCAACAAGTTGTTGTCGCAGCCACTGCTCAAACTGGCTCTTCGGTAATGCGCCTGACAACCGTGTAGTTTCTTTTCCCTGATAAAACAGCATCAGAGTCGGAATTGAACGAATCTGGTAGCGGGCAGCCGTCTGGGGATTCGCTTCTGTGTTCAGCTTAATAAAACGGGCTTCAGTATTCATTATTGCCGCTATATCACTGAACACTGGCGCAAATTGCTGGCACGGCCCGCACCAGGTAGCCCAGAAATCAACCACGACAGGTAACCCCGTATTAGTGATAAATCTGGAGAACTGCTTATCACTGATATTCAGTGGCACCCCATTTAATAACCTGCTACGACATTTACCACAAAGAGGTTGCTGTTCCAGACGCTCGGCAGAAACACGGTTAATACCACCACAGTCAGGGCAAATCAGTTGTATATGGGTTGTCATAGCTATTCCCGGTTAAAGCTTTCCGGAGTATATAAACCCGGTAATGGCAACTTTCAAGTGACTAGTATCAGATAATGCCGCCTGCATTTCTGATTACATATAATATACATCTACCTCACTTCCTTAAATTAAATAAGCTACACTACAGCAGTTCCTTTTAAGCAGTGTATTGTTTCAAAATTTACACAGAAGCCGTGGCAATTATTAAAAACCGGCTCAGCATAATAAAGATGAGGACTAGCTAATGAAAATAAAGCAGATAACAGCAACCGCTGCGGCGGTGCTGATTACAGCGTCAGCACAGGCTGCTGTTGGCGGTTATCCGGTAGTACTGGTGCATGGCTTTCAGCCTGATAATCTGAGCAGTAAACCATCGGGTAATCAGGTTACCGTAAACGGAGCCGATTACTGGGCAGAATACTGGCAGGACAAAGCAGACATCCGTATTGACTGGCCATCACATGAGCGTATTACCGGAAAAATAGCCTCTGATTATGTCTGGCCAGTCTTACAACAACTGTCACATAACGGCACCTGTATTAGCGGTTGTATCTTTGTGACACATTCCACAGGTGATCTTGTCACTCGCTATATTATTGATAATCAGGCATTGTGGCTGCAAAATGCCGGTTTACAACCTTTGAATATAGTAGCTACTTTTGACTTTGCCGGCGCTGGCGGCGGGGTTGAACTGGCCGATCTGGCTGTTAGCGCAGCTGGCGGTTCAGGGCTTATTGACGGAGCTTTGCGTTTCGCATTATCCCTGTGGCTGGGGCAAACACCTACCCTATCCAATATTGGTGTATTAAATGATTTGCGGGTTAATACTGCCCGGCAACTGGCCCCCATGCCAGATGACAGAGTTCCCAGATTACGCTTTGCCGGAGCGGGGTCCGACTTTTTAGGCGCTACCGGCGCCTTCCTGCCTGGTGAAGATGACGGTGTCGTTGCCAGCCGTTCCAGTTGCGGTGCTGCCAGTACAGGCAGTTTTAACACTTGCTCACGAACTGTTGCTTTTAATGGTG
>CAZXTH010000001.1:14119-30464 GCA_964643585.1 uncultured Pseudoalteromonadaceae bacterium | reverse complement strand
AGCAGGTTGAAGTAGCCATCGTTCCCCAAAGGGTAGGTTTCTGTTGCACCCATACCATCCTGTGGTGCCAGAATTAGCTGATGTTTATTTCCCTCATCAGAAATATAAGCTACTTTGCTACCATCAGGGCTCCATAATCCATCAAACTCCCGTACACCCGATGTTTGAGTCAGATTACGGACAGAGCCATCTTTTACCGGAACAGTAAATATTTCACCCCGGGCACTGACGATAACGCGCTGCCCGGTACTGGATAATTGCGCAGAGGTAATGTTCTGGCTGGCATCTTTCCATTGCGGGCGGCTTTGAGGTGATTGAACTGATAGCGAAACACTCAGTGGTGTGCTTTGGCCGGAAGCCAGATTTAGCAGTTTCAGCTGGCCGCCAGCTTCATAGATTACTGTGTCACCATGCACATTGGCACTGCGTATATCCCAGACATTCTCGGCAGAAACTTTGCTGACTTCCTTGTTTTTGTATACATACAGATTTACGGCAGTATCATCCCGGTCGGAAAGAAACAATACCTTGTCACCTGCCCATAAAGGGTTAAAGTCGTTTGCATTTGGATGCGGGATTTTTTCCAGCTGTTGTTTTTCCAGATCGATAATCCATACTGGCGGGGTACTGCCGCCACGATGTAACCGCCAGCCGCTTGAGCCGCTGTAAGCCATATAGTTAGGGCGATATGCCAGCTTTTTGCCATCAGCAGACAGCTTGCCTTCTGCGGCAATAGCTTCCATCAGTTTTTGTTCATAACCACCGGATATAGCTACCTGATATAACTGGTTGCTGCGGCTGTTAGCAATTTCCCTGTTAGAAGCAAACAACACTTTGGAACTGTCCGGGCTCCAGCCACTTACGACATCTGCTCCAGGATGCCAGGTCAGACGGCGGGCTTCGCCACCTTCAACCGGCATGACATAAATATCGGTGTTGTTGTCATAGCTGGCAGAAAATGCAATCCATTTTCCATCAGGCGAGAAGTGTGGGGCGAATTCCTGTGCCGGGTGGCTGGTTAGCTGACGAGGGTTGCTGCCATCGCGGTTTGCCAGCCAGATATTACCGCCGTACACAAATGTAATATGCTTTTCAGAGATATCAGGCTGCCGCAGTAAAAGCGTACCTTCTCCGGCAAAGGCGGAACCTGTAGCCAGGGCACAAAGCAGTGCAATATAACGTGGTTTAAACATGAATTATCCTTGTTATGTGCTGTTTCGCTGACAAGTAATAGCATATCCATCTTTAAGCGCAAAACCGAGGTTGTAACAGTTAGTGTCTAAGAACCTGTCTCAGATCTGCTGCACTTTGGCTCTGCGGTGTTAAAAACAGGTTCAAAATGCTCATTTACTCTGTGTAAACTGCGCTTTCTTACCTGTTTTTGCCTTGCATAACCTTCGTTCGCGAGATCTGAAACAGGTTCTAGTGGCATGCAGTTTAAATTTATGGGCAATTTCTTATGGGTTTGGCCTCAGTTATTTAGAGGCTACAGTCTTGTGTAACCGGATTTTCTGAAATCCTGCAGCCGTGCTCTCGCTTAAGTAACCGCTATTCGCTAAACTTGCGCCACTTGTGAATGCCTGAATCGCCGTAAGCGGATAACCACTGATGACTTCCACCGATAAACCTGTACAGGGCATTATTGCCATGATTATTGCTGTGGCAATGTTTTCGGCTATGGATGCCGCGATGAAGGCTTTGACGCCTTATTATTCGCCGATGCAAATTGCCTGCTTACGCGGTCTTTTTGCCTGGCCGCTGGTTTTACTGTGGTTGATTCATACCGGGCAGGGGCGGTTTCTGTTTCAGGCTCGCTGGTCGCTACATGTGTTAAGAGCGATACTTGGCATTATTATGTTGTCTGCTTTTGTATTCAGCCTGAAAACGCTCAGTCTGGCTGATGCCTATGCTATTTTCTTTTCCTGCCCGCTATTGATTACCATCTTATCGGTGTGGTGGTTAAAAGAGAAAGTGGCATTACGACACTGGGTTGCTATTGGTATAGGCCTGGCTGCCGTGCTGTATATGCTGAAACCGGATGCCGGACAATTTCTGAGTTTGGGCGCGCTGGCTGCACTTATTGCTGCATTCTGTTATGCCGTATCTGCTATTACTGTCAAGGTTTTAGCTAAATCTGATACCAGTGGCAATATGGTTTTCTGGCTGATGACCTTTTTGATTATCGGCGCCGGAGCATTGGCTGCTCCGGTGTGGCAGCCGTTACAGAGTGATTTATGGCATTACTTTCTGGTGATTGGGGTGACAGGTTTTATTGGCCAGGTATGTTTAACTGAGGCTTTTAAACTGGCACCAGCATCTGTGATTGCACCTTTTGAATACACCGCATTGTTGTGGGGAATGGGACTGGACATTCTGTTATGGCAGCAATGGCCTTCAGCCAGTTTACTAATCGGCTCAGCAGTTATTATGGGGAGTGGATTATATCTGCTGCTGCAACAGCGGCGGTAAATTTCAGCGCAGTGGGTAATAAGGCAGAGCGAGCCGGTTACTTTGTACTGGCTGCCAGTCAAAACCGATTCTGCTGCCTTCCGGAATAATCACTACTCCTTGCTGTGTACAGCTGATTCCGGGAAATAATGCTGCACAGGCCGGGCTGATTTTTGTGCCAGGGGCAATCAGAGTGTTGCGGCCAATAATAGCCTTGCTGATATTACAGCCACTGCCAATATGAACCTGCTCAGCCAGAATACAGCCGGTAATCCGGCAATACTGGCCAATCCTGCAGCCTGAACTAATGACAGAGTCTGTAATTCTGGCTGAAACCGATATTCTGCTCAGGTACTTGTCAGCCGGTGCGCTATAGATTGGCCAGGATGGGTCGTTGAGCCTGAGTAATGACGGCTGTTGCATGATATCCAGCTGTGTCTGGTAGTAAGAATCCAGTGTGCCAACATCCCGCCAGAATGTGTGGCGTACTGTTTTTGGCTGCTGATTGAACGGGTAAGCATAAACAGAATAATGCTGATGCAACTGCGGTAAAATATCATGACCAAAATCTGCTCCTGGCTTTTCCAGTGCCTGCAGCAGACATTCAGGAGTGAAAATATAATTCCCCATTGAGGCAAGCTTGTACCCTGTACAGTGAGCTTCTGTCTTTGGTTTCTCACAGAATGCTGTCATACGATTGTCATTGTCTGTACTGATAATACCAAAGTGCTTAGCTTGTCTGGCGGGGATATTAACGGCTGCGATAGTCAGATCAGCATGATGCTGGCAGTGAAATGTCATCATCTGGCGATAATCCATTTTATAAATATGGTCCGCACTGATAATCACTACTGCTGTTGGGGCTTTGGCCATAATGGCGGGCAGGTTCTGCCTGACAGCACCTGCAGTTCCCTGATAGTAAAGGCCCGGCTGAACAGCCTGGCGGATTTGCATTGTGCCGTCGGCGGGTAATAACGGTTGCCATACGCTTTTTAAATGCTGGTGCAGAGTGTCAGGTTTGTATTGTGTCAGGATAAGCCAGTGTCTGATATCTGAATTGAGCAGATTACTCAGTGCGAAATCAATAAGGCGATATTGGCCTGCAAAAGAAACGGCTGGTTTTGCCTGGGTCGCAGTCAACGGATACAAGCGTTTACCTGTACCGCCTGCCAGAATCACCCCGAGAACCTTGTCCATTGCCGACCTGTTTTTGATGAATGATTGAACA
Organism: uncultured Pseudoalteromonadaceae bacterium; assembly: GCA_964643585.1. Lineage (GTDB taxonomy): Bacteria > Pseudomonadota > Gammaproteobacteria > Enterobacterales > Alteromonadaceae > Alishewanella. Next base: position 26,788 of record CAZXTH010000001.1, on the reverse strand, counting down.
AAAAATATACACCAAAATTTATGATACAGCCTGATATATATCAAAGGAAGGAGAGTGTCGTAGCATAGATACAGGTATTTTATTGTCAAACAAGGCTTTACCCACAGGGGCTGGGGTATAATAAGCGTTATATGCCCAATTGTTGGAAATGTTATGACCGCACTGGAATATATTTTAGTCATGTTAGTACTGGTAGCTGCCAGTGCTTTTTTCTCTTTATCTGAAATTTCACTGGCTGCTGCCCGTAAGATGCGGCTGCGTCTTATGGCATCCGAAGGCAACATTAATGCCGGCAAAGTATTAATGCTGCAGGATGACCCCGGTAACTTTTTTACCGTGGTGCAGATTGGTCTGAATGCAGTAGCGATACTTGGTGGTATTCTTGGTGAATCTGCTTTTACACCTTATATACTGCAGGGATTGATGCTGGTTTCAGATAGCAGCTGGGTTCCTCATCTGGCGTTTGTTTTGTCTGTTTTTCTGGTGACATCGTTATTTATTTTATTTGCTGATTTAATGCCTAAACGTCTGGCTATGATTTCACCTGAGCAAATTGCTATCCGTATTGTCCGGCCAATGTTGCTATTACTGTTATTGCTGAAACCTTTTGTCTGGTTATTCAATAGCCTGGCAAATCTTTTTTTCCGTTTGTTTAATGCGCCTACTATGCGTAAAGATGATATTACCCCTGACGATATCATTGCCATGATGGATGCGGGGGCTCAGGCCGGAGTATTACAGGAGCATGAGCATCAGTTGCTGGAAAACGTGTTTGAAATGGAATCCCGCACTGTAACATCAGCAATGACGGCAAGAGAAAGTCTGGTATTTTTCTCTGTTAATGAGAGTGTGGACGGCATTAAAAGTAAAATTGCCGAGCACCCGCATGCTAAGTTTCTGGTATGTGAAGAGGTGCTTGACCGGATTGTTGGCTATGTAGATACCCGCGATATCCTGATGCAGGTATTACACAATCAGGATATTTCCCTGAAAAAAGAAGGGATGGTGCGCGCTCCGCTTATTATTCCTGATACGTTGTCGTTGTATGAAGTGCTGGAGCATTTTAAAGCTGCTGGTGTCGACTTTGCGGTTATCATGAATGAGTATGCCTTAATCGTCGGTATTATTACGCTCAAAGATGTTATGAGTATTGTGATGGGCGAGTTGGTTAATTCGGAAGAAGAGCAGATTGTAAAACGGGATAATGATTCCTGGCTGGTCGAAGGATTAACGCCCTTGGCAGATGTTATGCGCGTTCTGGATATCAGTGATTTTCCTGAACAGGAAAACTATGAAACAATCGCCGGTTTTATGATGTATATGCTGCGCAAAATTCCAAAACGTACTGATTATGTGCTGCATGCCGGCTATAAGTTTGAAGTGGTTGATATTGATAGTTATAAAATTGACCAGTTGCTGGTTACCCGCACCAATCTGGCTGAATTGTCTGACAGCCAGATCCGCTAGTCAGTCGTTGCTCCTGAACTGAATTGCGGCCAGCGCCGCAATAGTATCCAGCCGAGGCTGCCTGCACGGGCAGCCATAAAACAGCATACAGCTGCCCATAACGCATGGTTTTGATATTGATACATCAACCCAAAACTACAGATGAAGCTTATCAATGCCAGAAACATCGTGTTGCGTAAAATCCTGCCTTCAGTTGCACCGATAAATACCCCGTCAAGTAAATAGGCCCAGCAGGCTATGAGTGGCAGTAGTATCAGCCAGGGCAGATAAATAGCAGCCTCTTGCCGGACTTCAGGCAAAGAGGTCAGAAGTTGCAACAGCGACGGGCCCATCAGCAGATAAGTCAGACTGAATAGCAAACCGGTCAGTAAGCTCCAGCATGACAGTATTTTCAGGTAGTCACGTAATAGTATGGTATTTCCCGCACCTTTTGCCTGCCCGGTAAGGCTTTCAGCTGCGTAGGCCAGGCCATCCATGCCATAAGACACTACCATAAGAAAACTCAGCAATATTGCGTTGGCAGCCACGATATTATCGCCATAGGCTGCCCCTTGAAAAGCGATAAAAGCAAAGACCATTTGCAGACACAAACTACGCAGAAAGATATCCCGGTTAAGCCGGAATAAGCGGCTGATACCGCTGCGGTGTTGCAGGTGATGCCATAAGGCTGCAGGTAAGGATTTATGTAACAAAGCATGTTGTGGCAAAGAACGTTTAACTAACCATAAACCAAGTAGCAGGCCGCTGTAATCTGCTACCACAGATGCCGCTGCGCTCCCTTGTACTTGCCAGCCAAACCCCAGCACAAATAATAAATCCAGTACAATATTAACCAGATTGGTAAGCAATAGAATCAGCATAGGATAACGGGCATTTTGCCTGCCCAGCAGCCAGCCGATAATGACCATATTGCTCAGCGTTGCCGGAGCACTCCAGATACGGGTGCTGAAATACAGCACAGCTTGCTGGCTAACTTCCATGCTGGCAGTACTGAATTGCAATAACAGCCAGATAACGGGGTATTGCAGTAATAACAATAATGCAGCCAGACATACTGCTGAGAATAAGCCATGAGCCAAATGTTGTAATTGTCCATCTGGTGAAGCTGCACCGTATGCCTGGGCTGTCAGGCCTGTTGTGCTCATCCTCAGAAATCCAAGCAGGAAAAACAGCACGTTGATCAGCGTTGACCCCAGAGCGACACCACCCAGATACCAGGCATGTTCAAGATGGCCCGCTACAGCTGTGTCTGTCAGGCCCAGCAATGGAATTGTCAGATTGGATAAAACCATTGGCACGGCAATAGCAAAAACATGTTTCTGTAATCGGGTATTACACAATGCTGTTTGCACGGAAATTTACTCTTGCTGAAAGCATCCAGTATTGGCTGATTGCTTTTTGTTCATCTGACAAAGGTTTATCTCTCTGTTTAACCCACCGAGTGGTATCGCAGCTGATAGCTAGCTTATCGTAAAATGGTGTTGCAATACTCGTTTCTTCAATTGGAAAGTTTTATAATGCCAGCACTTATATGTTGTTCTGCCGGTAAGCCTGCCAGTGTTAATTGAACAGAAAACCGCTGCTTTTTATACCACGACCTTTGCTCTTTGTCTGGCTGCTGTTGTGGTTTTCGCTAATCTGCATATGTTACAGCCGTTACTGCCGGAGTTGAGTCAGCAATTTGGCCTGACGCCATTAGAAACTAACTGGTTGTATGCCGTAGGAACATTAGGATTAGGCTTGTCGCTGCTGGTTTACGCTTCGCTTTCTGATGCATGGGGTCGGAAAAGGCTGTTACTGGTTACGCTGATTGGTATGGCTGTCAGTACGCTGATTCTGACTCAGGTTAGCAGTTACAGTGCATTGCTGTTCTGGCGGTTGATACAGGGAATTTTCTTAGGCGGACTGCCTGCGGTAGCGATTGCCTATATGGGGGAAGAGTATTCCAAACCGGCATTAATTGTTGCGGTAGGGTATTACATCAGTGCAAATTCTCTGGGAGGAATATCCGGTCGATTGATGGCCGGGTGGCTGGCAGATCTTGGGCATTGGCAGTGGGTGTTCTGGCCGATGACAGTGCTCAGCATTATCAGTTGCTATTGTATCTGGCGTTTTATGCCGGCTTCCTCCGGGTTTACGGCCAAACCTTTCCGAATCAGGCAGGCGCTGGCTGATCAGGTTTTTCATCTACGTCAGCCGTTGCTACTGTTGACTTATCTGATCGGCGGACTGAATTTCTTTATTTTTCTGAATCAGTATACCTATATCAGTTTTGTGCTGGCTGATGTGCCGTATTCTTTATCGAGTAGCTGGATTGGTTTGCTGTTTATCACTTATTTTACCGGCACTATCGGCTCCGCATTGTCGGGGCGGATTGCTCAGAAGATGTCTCCGGCGCTGGGGATGGCTATAGGTATAGTTATTCTGATTTTGGGCACCATACTGACTTTATATGAACAGCTATGGTGGATTGTGACAGGTTTCTTTATCAATGCGTTTGGTTTTTTTCTGTGTCATTCTCTGGCGAGTAGCTGGGTTAATCACCATGCCAGCCGGGCAAAAGCCAGTGCTTCAGCGCTGTATCTGGTATTTTATTATGTTGGAGCCAGTACCGGCGGGCTTTATTTACAGCCTTTCTGGCTTTGGGCTCAGTGGTCTGGCGTGGTTATAGGGTCAGTGCTGATGTATGGGGTAACACTGCTGCTTAGTCTGTTATTATGGCAGCGTTCACGCCGGCTGCTGTAGCAACTGGTTAAGTTCCTCTAGAGTCAGTTGCCGTAATGCTCCGGCAGGTAAAGCCCCAAGCTGCAGGTTTTCAATTCTGATCCTGCATAAGTCTGTCACTTTGTAACCCAATGCCCGGCACATATAGCGAATTTGCCTGTTTTGACCTTCTGTCAGTATCAGGCGGAACTGCTGCTCAGCAGTTTGCTTGATAGTACACGGGCGGGAATGATAATGATGCGGACCCACCTGCCAACTGACACCTGCTGCCATGCACTGCAAAAAATGTTCTGTCAGCGAAGCATTCACTGTGACCAGGTATTCTTTCTCATGCTGCTGTGAAGGATGTAGCAATCGTTGCGTTAATGCTCCGTCGCTGGTCAGTAATAATAACCCGCGGGAATCTTTATCCAGCCTGCCGCATGGGTAAAGCCGGGTGGGTAAGCTTTTAAGCACCTGATACAAACTGTCTGGGTCTTCAGTGTTTAAATTACAGTCAGTTCCTGCCTGTTTATGGTACAGCCAGTATTCTCTGGCAGGTTTAACGGGCAGAGGCTGATTATCCACTGTGACCAGCGATGTTTGATCGGCGCAATCATGATGCACTGCCAGTCTGCCATTCAAATTTACCCGACCGGCTTCGATCAAACGTGATGCTGCCCTGCGGGAACATAATCCACTGTCCGCAATAACTTTGGCTAATCGGTGTTGTTCTGTTGTCATGCAGGATCTGTCTTTACAAAGTAGTGGCTATTTTAGCGGGTGTGCCGGGTAATTTCATTATTCTGTCACAGAGAACTCCGATACTGGTCCTGCTGCTACGGCAGTAGTCTGTAACCTCAGGCGAATCTGTTCCTCTAGTGTAGGGTATCACGTTGGTCAACCGTTATACCCAGATTTAACCGGATGCATGCATCCGGTTTTTTTTATTTTTCTGCCTGAGTGGTCGCTTCTTAATAAAAGCATCATGGTGTTGTAACACAAATGCCATAGTGCAGGCTGATAATAGCCTCAGTTAATTCTGATGATGTGCTGCCAGTCAGCGGGTTAGCAGAGTTGACCACCTCCCTGGATTACACTGTCTTAGTGATGGGAGCATGAAAACTACAGTAATGTTATGAGTACATTACTACTGGTTTTACTGCTCCCTTTATTTTTTTCTGATTATTTTTCCCCGGTATTTAAACCTTTTAATATTATTCTTCCGACTAAGCTTTCAGATACGCCGCTAAGCGAGTTTTTAACGGGCTTGCAGCAAGGCAACAGGAGAGATGTTTAGTGGATCTTAGTGCTGCAATCCATAGTGCACAGAAAGGCAATAAGCAGGCATTTTATATACTGTACCAGCAGTTTATTGGCCGGGTTTATGCTGTTTGCTGGCGCTTGCTGGCCGATAGACAAAAAGCTGAAGATGCCAGCCAGGAAACGTTTATTAAAGTATGGCAACAATTATCGGCCTTTCGCGGGGACAGTAGTTTTGCCACTTGGTTGCACAGTATTGCAACCCGAACAGCAATAGATTTATGGCGTAAAGATAAGATTATGCGTCTGGCAGATGAAGAGTTGCCTGAACTGGAAGCAGCAGAAAGCGGCGACACCAGCGATCTGGAACAGGCTATCCAGAAATTGCCTCCCAGAGCCAGAGTCGTGTTTGTATTGTTTGCGCTGGAAGGGTATCAGCATCAGGAAATTGCCGGCATGCTCGGCATTGCCGAAGGATCATCAAAAGCGCAGTACCACAGAGCCCGTCAGTTATTACAGGAGTGGTTATCGGATGAAAACTGAACAACAACTTGAGCAGGCAATCCGGCAGTTACCACAGGATATTTTGCCTGAGCGGGATTTATGGCCTGAGCTGGCAGATAAATTGCCTGAACGACGCCGTTTTTCTGATTGGCAACGCTGGAGCGCGGTAGCGGTATTTTGCTTTGTCTCTGTTGTGAGCTACCAGTTGTTTAACCTGTTTCAGCCTGCGGGCGGGCCGCAAAGTACTGAACTGGTACTGTTGCAGCTGTACGAACAACGCAAAGCTGAACAACTGGCCATGATGGGCAAAGTGGATCAGGTATTTGGTGACTGGCCGCAGCAGTTACAAATCTGGGATCAGGCAATTAGCCAGGTTCGTTATGCTTTGTCCTTTTATCCGGATGAACCGCAGTTACTGACACAGCTGCAAGTTCTGTATCAGCAGCAATTACACTATTTACAGAAGGTTATCAGCTCAACTGAAACAAGCTGAAGCTGATAGCATAAGTATACCAAGGAGATAGTTATGAAGACATTATATGTAGCAGGCTCAGCATTATTGCTGGGGATCAGTACTCTGATCTGGGCTGGCGATCGCCAGAGTATTAATGAAACGGTGAAAGTGGCACCAAATGAGAAAATCTATATTGAAGCGATGCGGGGTGATATTAAAATTATCACGTCTTCTTCAGGTAACTTCAGCGTGCAGGGTAAGCTGGATGAAAAATCCGAAGGCTTTGAATTGCAGTCTGAAAATGGTTTTACCCGGTTTGTTGTAAAAATGCCCCGCTCGGTGAATGACCGTGGTAGCAAAGACAAAGGTTCCGAGCTGAAAATAGAAGTACCGGTAAACACTGAGCTTGAATTTAAAGGTGTTAACAGCAAAGTTGAGGTGACAGGGGTTCGCGGCAGCAGCAGAATAACCACCGTTAACGGTAATATTCAGGCAGAAAAGCTGGCCAGCCATGTTGAACTGAACACGGTTAATGGCAGTATGAGCAGTAAACAAAATAGTGGCCGGATTAAGCTGGAAACGGTAAATGGCCGGATCGAAGATCAGGATTCAGAAGGGCGCTTATCACTGACAACAGTTAACGGTAAGGTAAAAGTAAAAAGCCGGGCGAAGGATGTCAGCCTGAGTGTTGTGAACGGCGAAGCTGAGCTTGAGCTATCCGGGCTGGAAGAACTGCAGGTTTCGGCGGTAAATGGTGATCTGGATATTGAAGTTAAAGACACTAAGGCTCCTCGCATTAAAGGAAGCACGGTCAGCGGTGATATTGAACTGAAATTGCCTGCTAATACCAGTGCAAGATACAGCCTGACGGCCAGTGCCGGTGGTAAGATTAAGAATGAGCTGACTAACGATCAGGTAAATACTGCCAGATTTGGTCCGGGCAGAAGCCTGAATTTTACAGTAGGTAATGGCGATGGTTCAGTAGAACTGACAACAGTAAGCGGTGAGCTTAAACTGGAAAAGTAACTGATATTATAAAAAGCGGCTCAGGTGAAAATCGCCTGAGCCGCTTTTTTTATGCCAGTTAAACACGCTCTAGTTGGTTACTGCCGCCTGGCGTCCCGGAAAACCCTGAAAGATAGTGTTCACAGTTTCTGTGATTGACTGTTGTGGGTTTTCTGTCGATTTCTTGGTGACTTTACCTTCCAGGCTGCCTTCCCAGATCAAGCGTTTCTGTGCTGTATCTATCAGCTCTATCGTTACGGTACCAACCCGGTATTTTACTTCCCGCAGGTCATTACCAAATAGTGGGAAACCAGCAAAGATACTACTGCGTGAACCATAGAAGCCGTAACCCGCATTGATTCGGAAAGGTGAGCTCTGAATATCAGTCCGGGTTTCGCTTACCACCATATAGTTAACCTGCAGCTGAGGTGAGTTTTCATCATACTGATAGCCCAGAGACTGCATCTGATTCATGATTGCTGCTCTGTAATGCTGATTAGCCAGCGACTGGTAAACTTGCGGCTCTGGCTGGCCGGCGTTAGCTTGTTCAGGCTGGTAAAAACTGAATGTTTTATACTGGCTGAAGTTTACATTGCGGTCATAATCCACCACCGCTGTACGGGGTGAGCTGCATCCGGCCAGCAGTACCAGCAAAACAACCGGGCTCCAGCGGCTGATGCGTTTAACTGTATTTACGAATGACATAATATTTACCTCGTCATATTTAGGGGCTGCTGGTGTTCGATGATGGTTTTGCAGAAACCCTGTGTGTCATGTCTGTGTTTCAGTTTACCTTAAACTTTGACCGGTGACAGCCATACAGGTTGCACCCGCCTTTAGCCACACATTATAAAATGTAAGAGTAACAAGCTGAAAGCTGGCTGAATTTCCCAGAATACCCGCTTTGTAATTAACGGTTACTAACTGTTTTCAATGGTAAAACCCCATAGTCTTTCCTGAATGAAATACTTAATCTGTGCCGGTTAATTTTTGTTATTTCAGGATGCGATTTATTATGAAAAGGTTTTTTGCAGCTCACTTACTGGCAGCGGCTGCGTTAGCCGGGCTTACGGCATGTGGTGGTAGCGGTGGAGGTGATGACTCTGAGTTTAATCAGAGTTATATCCAGTTTTATAACGGGTCAGCCAATAACAGCAGTGTGGCAGGAATGGCGGGCGAAACCTCTCTTGGTACTGCCACTTATGGGGATGCCAGCAGCCTGATCACGGTTGAACCGGGTAACCATACCATTAAACTGACTAACAGTAATACAACGACTACATTACTGGAACAAGAGCTGTCACTGGCTAAAGGGAATAAAACGCTATTTCTGCTGACAGAAAGCAGTGGTCAGCCTGATTACCTGTCAGTTAGTTTCAGCCGTAACGACTCACTGGATAAAGCCTTTAATCTGCATCTGGCGAATTTGTCCGCTCAGTATCCGCAGCTGGATATTTATCTGGCCGAGGAAGGTAAGCCGTTTGCTGATGCTGAACGGGTTACAGAGCTGTCACTGAACGAAATTACCGCTAATGCCAGCAATCATGCAACTGGCAAATACAATCTCTATCTGACTGAAGCTGGGCAACAAACTCCGGTATTTGAACGCCGGGCAGTGGATTTCCGTTTTACTACCACGTATGTACTGGTTGTACGTGATAAGCATGGCCCGATAGAGCAACAGATAGTCGTGGATATAGTACTGAATTCCACTACGGTAGAAAGTCTGGAACACGAAAATGCCACAGCACAGTACCGGGTATATAATGGTCTGGTTGCAGCGGATATCAGTGTAGCACTGGACAATACTGAAGTGCTGCAGCTGGCTCAAGGGGATTTCAGTGCTTATTTATCAGTGAACCGTGGAGATTACAGCCTGTCAGTGCGTAATGCTGATACCAATCAGCTGTTGCTTAATAGTGCTTTGTTAAGTGTAGCTCCCGGGCAAAGCCGTGCCTTGCTGGTGTTTGAAGACGCTAACCAGCAGGTTAACCTGCTGAATATTGCAGAGAAAGAACTGCCTCAGGTGCAGTCGCACGATGTCGCTGTTGCTAATCTGGTACCAGAGCAGGGAGCACTGAGTGTCTATTTTGTCAGACAAAATGAAACGATTAGCTCAGCCAGATACCATGTGAAAAATCTGGAATCAGGTAAGCAGCAAGGGGTGTCATTACCAAAAGATTACTATGCCATTGCTCTGGTTAAAGGTGCAGACAGCAACAGTGCTAACTTGTTATACAAAACAGACTCAATGATGCTTGAAAGTGGTAAGCGTTATGTGATTGCTGCTGAGCAGGATCCTCAGAGTGCTTCAGGTTACCGCCTGACATTATTGTACTGATGAGTTAATCATATTTTGAGAAAAGAATAAGGCCAGCATAAGCTGGCCTTATTTCATTCAAGCCGGATCAGAATGTATAGTTAAACTGTACACCCAGAACCTGAGCTTTATTACTGTAATCGGCTCTCAGGCCACTGTTATACAGAGGCTGATCCTGTACGTTATATTCCCGTTCATTCACAGACGTATCGCTGGTGAACAGGTAACCGTAGGCAAAGTCCATGCTCATATTTTCAGCCAGTTGCCAGTTTGTACCAACTGTCAGCCAGGTACGGTCTGTGGTTGGCATACGGGCTGTTCTGTGTGAGTCCTGAATAGGATTTTCGTCATAGGCAATACCGGCTTTTAATGCCAGATCCGGACGTAGCTGGTAAGTTGCACCCAGCGCAAAAGCCCAGACATTTTTCCATTCTTCCGGAATGTAGCCAATATAACCTTCTTCATTCAGATTCTGTGGCTGCTGTGTTGACAGTGAAATAGTCGGATTGGCATCTGTGCTGATGATATCAATGCTCTGGAATTCGCTCCATTCAGTCCAGTTAGCACTGAATTGCAGTGACAGTTCAGGAGTGATTTGCTGATCAACACTGAATGTCAGGGTTGCAGGAGTCGTCAGTGCCAGTTTACTTGCTTCGGTCAGCCTGGCATTGGAGGCCAGTTTACCGGTAGACAGATCCACTGCCGGTAAGGCCAGGCTTTGTGGGTGAGGAGCAAAGTTAGGGTTGCCAATAACGTTAGCGCCGGTAATTGGCGTATTGGTAATTTCTGAATCGCCTTTAATGGTGTAACGAACTGCAGAATGATACACCAACGCCAAACGAGTACCGCTTACCGGCTCACTGTGTAAACCCAGCGTATAACCAAAGGCGATATCATCACCTTCCACTTCGTAATGGCTGTCGCAATATGCAGCATTATAAACATCAGCACCGCCGTACAGGGTATTGATATTTGTGCCCATTTCACAAAGGCCACTGTGGTCTTTGTATTTCGACAGGGTACCGGTTACCCGGTTTACTGAAATGCCTAAACCCAGCGACAGCGTTTCGGTCAGTTTATACCCTACAGCAGGTTGCAGGCTCAGCACCTGGATGGCGGTTTCGTCAGCGAAATAGCGGCCTGTCCAGTCATTCTGATAATCAGAAGATAAGCCATAAGGAACATAGAAACCGATGCCCCAGGTGACTTTATCAGACACTTGCTCACTATAAAACGCAAAAGGTATCAGTTCATTCAAACTAAGTTTGCCTGAATCACGACCAATAACAGGAGCGCCATTTGCGCTGGTGGCTTCTGCATTACGGTAATGAGTTCTGGCACCAATGTAATTCAGGCCGCCTGAAAATTGTTTGCCTTGTAAGCCGGTAATTGCAGCAGGATTTGAGTACACCAGAGTGGCATCCGTTACCTGAGCACCGCGGCCGGCATAAGCGTTGCCCATACTGCTGACAGATTGTTCGAAGAGTTTATAGCCTTCAGCAACAGCTTGCTGACAGCACAGGGCGGTGGCGATAGCCACGCAAACAGAGGATTTTCGCAACATAGATAACTCCTGCTGGCTGAGAGAAAAAAAGAGGCGGCAGTATAAGCAGTAGGGACTGCGGAGTATAGAGCTCAGACCTCCGACCGGTTAAGTATTGACCAGTGCAAGTTAAATGACAACAAATGGTCTAAAAAACCACTTATTAGTGTTTCAGACCATTAACAGAATGTCGTTCAAACAGAGGAATAAAAAATGTTTTTTTATACTGTTGAATTTATTAATGAAATTATTTTTTGTGCGGCTGGCACAGCCTCTGCATTGGTGTTGCTAACCTACTTATTATTCCGATTCCAAAAGGACGAATTATGAAACACTCACGCTTAATGATGCTGGCTGTTGTAGCACTTTCAGGTAGCAGCGTATTACTGACAGGTTGCAAACAGGCAAATAGCGCACCAGCCGGAACAACTGCAGAAGCAGTAATGGCTATTCCGGTTGAAGCGACGCTGGTCAGCCGGGGAGAAATCAGCAGCAGCTATCGGACTACTGCTACCCTGGAAGCTCGTGCAGAGGCTGAAGTTATCAGTAAAGTTACCGGTATCGTGCAGACTATTCTGGTTGAAGAAGGTGAACAGGTGATTGCTGGCCAATTGCTGGCCCGTCTGGATAATGAAAGACAGCAATACAGTCTGGAACGTGAAAAAGCTGAGTTAAGTAAGTTAAGCAGCGAGCTTAAACGGATGCAGGAAATGTTTCAGCGCCAGCTGATCAGTGCAGATGTTTATGAAAAACTGCAATGGCAGCATGATGCCCTGACTGCTGCAGTTAAAACGGCTGAACTTGCATTAAGAGAAACTGAAATCCGTGCGCCGATAGAAGGTGTGATTTCACGCCGTTATGCCAAAACCGGTCAGCTGGTTAATCAGCATACTACTCAGTCACTGTTTCATATTGTGTCTAATAAAGAACTGGAAGCCGTTATTCATTTACCTGAACAACAACTGGTTCAGGCCCGCACTGGCCAGAAAGCCCGTTTACAGTTTGCAGGAATGACACCTTTTGTCGCAGAGCTGGTACGTGTTTCTCCGGTAGTTGATGCTGCGACAGGGACAGCCAGAGCAACACTACGGGTAGATAATAGCCAGCTACAACTGAAACCAGGCATGTTTGCTCAGGTTCAGCTGCATTATGATGTAAAACCTGATGCGCTGTTGTTACCAAAACGCGCACTGATGACCACCGACAGCATTCATACGGTATTTGTGATTGATGCAGAAAATAAAGTGCAGCGCAGAACCATCAGCACAGGCTATCAATCTGATTATGCGGTGGAAGTACTGGAAGGATTAAACGAAGGCGATAGTATTGTGATTGCCGGGCAGTCGGCACTGAAAGATGAAAGCCTGGTTAATATTGTTACAGTAAGAGAACTTTAAGCAAACCTTAGTC
>CAZXTH010000001.1:13042-14109 GCA_964643585.1 uncultured Pseudoalteromonadaceae bacterium | reverse complement strand
CATGGAAGGGTTTACGGCGTGTTAGTGTGAGTAAGGTGATGGATGCTGAAAGGTATTACCCTTGATTTAGGTAAAACAATAAAAATAATGCAAGGACACTGATTTATGAAACTGGTTGATATCGCCGTCGCCCGCCCTGTTACTGTCTGGATGTTTATTCTCGGAATTCTGTTATTTGGGATGGTTGCCGCCGCCCGGCTGGCAATGAACCTGCTGCCTGATTTGTCTTACCCTACCTTGACCGTACGCACAGAATTTATTGGTGCGGCTCCTGCTGAAGTTGAACAGCTGGTCAGCAAACCGATTGAAGAAGCTGTTGGTATTGTTAAAGGGGTGCGCAAAGTTCAGTCAGTTTCCCGCTCTGGCCGCTCAGACGTGGTAATGGAGTTTGAATGGGGAACCGATATGGATATGGCCGGACTGGAAGTCCGGGAAAAACTGGATGTATTGCTGTTACCTCTGGAAATAGAAAAACCGGTACTGCTGCGTTTTAACCCAAACCTGGATCCGGTAGTAAGGCTGGCATTAAGCCGCAGCACTGAAGATGGTGCTTTGACCGAAGCTCAACTGGTGGGATTGCGTACGTATGCAGAAGAAGATTTACGCCGCAGGATGGAGTCTTTCAGTGGCGTGGCTGCGGTAAGACCTGACGGCGGGCTTAGCCAGGAAATACATATTCTGGTTGATCCTAATAAGCTGAGTCAGCTGCAGCTGGATATTACTGATATCAGCCAGCGCCTGAAACAGGAAAATATAAACCAGTCAGGAGGCCGTCTTGAAACACCTTCCTACGACTATCTTGTCAGAACCATTAATCAGTTTGCCAACCTGAAGCAAATTGAAGATATGTATGTTGCAACAGTGGGTACCAGCCAGATCCGTTTGTCTGATGTTGCTCAGGTGAAAGACAGTTTTGAAGACCGCCAGAGTATTACCTACGTTAACGGTAAAGAAGCGATAGAAGTTGCGGTTTATAAAGAAGGTGATGCCAATACCGTTCAGGTAGCCGAGAATATTCTGGCCCGTTTGCCTGAGTTGCAAAAAGCACTGCCTGCCGGTTATCAGCT
>CAZXTH010000001.1:12650-13032 GCA_964643585.1 uncultured Pseudoalteromonadaceae bacterium | reverse complement strand
TTTATGACCAGTCGGAATTTATCAAACAGGCGATTGATGAAGTTAAATCTTCTGCCGTAGTCGGCGGAGCACTGGCAATGCTGGTGTTATACCTGTTTCTGCGTAATGTCTGGGCTACGCTGATTATTTCGTTGTCGATTCCGTTATCAGTTATTGCGACGTTTAATCTGATGTACAGCCAGAATGTCACGCTGAATATGATGAGCCTTGGTGGTATTGCGCTGGCGGTTGGCCTGCTGATCGATAACGCGATTGTTGTACTGGAGAATATTGCCCGCCATAAAGAAATGGGTAAAGACCCGTTTGAGGCAGCCAGAGTGGGTACCCGTGAAGTGTCTATGGCAATTACGGCTTCTACTTTAACCACTGTCGCCGTATCATT
>CAZXTH010000001.1:5802-12640 GCA_964643585.1 uncultured Pseudoalteromonadaceae bacterium | reverse complement strand
ACATTAATTCCAACGATGGCTGCCCGTGAAAAACATGACCGGCAATCTGCAACAAAACCGGAAGGCTTCTTACGTGTAACGAGGCCACAGCGGTGGTACCAGTGGTTGTTATGGCCGTTGGCTGTGGTAGGTGTTGCGCTGAAAGGGTTGCTGCTGTTGGTATTCAGCCTGATTATGGTGATTTACCGTGCCGTAGCCTGGTTACTGACAACCCTGTTAAGGCCTTTGCTGGCTGTTATTCAGAAATTTCTGGTCTGGCTGGAACACAGTTACTGCAAAACTCTGCAGCAGGCTCTGGAGCATAAAGGCAGTGTTTTTGCACTGACCATTACGATTTGCGGCCTTTGCTATGCCTTACTGCCCCGGCTGGGTGCAGAAGTGATGCCAGATATGAATCAGGGCGAGTTTTATGTTGAAGTACACCTGCCGGTTGGGGCTTCAATAGAAAGAACCGATAAAGTACTGGTGGCACTGGCGGAACTGGCTGCTGCACAACCTATGACTCTGCGCAGTTATGCTCAGGCTGGTACCGGGCAGCAGATGACAACCGATCCCAGTATTGGCGGTAGTCACTGGGGGCGGCTGAATATTGTATTAAAGCCGGAAGCAACTGCTGAGCAGGAAGAGCAACTTATTAGTCTGCTGCGTGGTTATATCGGCAATATACCGGATGTGACAGCAAAGATTGACCGGCCGCAGTTGTTCAGCCTGAGTACGCCTCTGGAAATTGAAGTATCAGGTTATGAGCTGCCACAGCTGAAAAGCGCAGCAGACCAACTGGTGCTGGCGCTGGAAGCTGAGGGACGTTTTACTGATGTAAAAAGCAGTCTGCGCCCCGGGCAGCCTGAGCTGACACTGTATTTTAATCATGACATGTTGTCACAACTGGGTATGACTTCCGGTGAGGTAGCAAAACGGGTAGCGGCTTATATTGGCGGCGATATTGCCGGCCAGTATTCGGTCAATGACCGTAAAGTGGATATCCGGGTCAGACTGGACGAAGAGTACCGTCAGACAGAGCAACAACTGGCACAGCTGATTATAAATCCAGGTAGTAACAAACCGTTGCCACTATCGGCAGTCGCTGATATCCGGCGTGAAACCGGCCCCAGCGAAATTACCCGTATAGGTCAGCAGCGTGTGGCAGTAATCAGCGCTAACCTGGGGGAAGGCGATCTGGAGCAGGCAACTCAGGCGGCGCATCAGATCTTATTGCAACAAAAGCTGCCTTATGGTGTGTCTGCCAGAGTGGTTGGTCAGAGTGAAGAAATGTCACGGGCATACCAGTCACTGACAATGGCGTTATTGCTGGCTATTTTCCTGGTTTATCTGGTGCTGGCATCTCAGTTTGAAAACCTGCTGCAACCGCTGTTGATTCTGTTTACAGTGCCATTAGCCGGTGCTGGTGCTGTGCTTGGTTTATGGCTGACCGATACCCGTTTATCCATCATTGTGTTTATCGGGCTGATTCTGCTGGCGGGGATTGTGGTTAATAACGCTATTGTACTGATTGACAGGATTAACCAGCTACGACAGGAAAATGTTGCAATACGGCAGGCGATTATTGAAGCCGGGGCCAGCCGGTTACGTCCGGTACTGATGACCAGTCTGACAACAGTACTGGGATTGATGCCAATGGCATTCAGTAGTGGTGATGGTAATGAAGTCCGGGCGCCGATGGCAATTACCGTTATTTTTGGATTGTCTCTGGCAACCTTACTGACACTGGTTTTTATTCCGGTGATTTACGGACTGGTCAGTGGCGATAAAGCGGCATCTGCAAAAACCGGGGAGGCGACTGTATGAACGGCCAACCTTTAGCCATTACCCGGCTGGCGCTGGAGCGTCCTGTTACTGTGTGTATGTTTTTTCTGTCATTGCTGGTATTTGGCATTATTGCCAGCCGGATGTTATTGCTGGAAAAATTTCCCGGTATCGATATTCCGCAAATTTATGTCAATGTGCCTTATGCCAATGCAACACCTGCTGAAATTGAACGCTTGATTACCCGGCCGGTGGAGGAAGCGCTGGCTACGGTATCCGGTATTAAACAAATGCGTTCGTGGTCGAGTGAAAACAGTGGTGAAGTCTCTTTAGAATTTAACTGGGGGGAAAGCATCAGCAGTAAAAGTATTGAAGTGCGTGAGCGGCTGGACAGTATCCGGCACCTATTGCCGGCAGATGTTGAGCGGGTGCTGGTATATCAGTTTAACACCAACGATATGCCTATTTTCCAGTTGCGTATCTCCAGTGAGCGTGATCTGTCCATGGCTTATGAGTTACTGGAGCGGCAGATTAAAAATCCGCTGGAGCGGGTACGGGGAGTTTCCCGGGTTGAGCTGTATGGTGTTGATAAGCGGCAGGTGATTATCCGGCTGGATCCTGACCGGATGCGGGCATTGAATGTTGATGCAGCAGCATTGGTTAAGCAGCTACGGGCCTATAACTTTGCCATGACTGCCGGGGAATTGCGTAATCCTGAATCCGGTATTCTGGTGAAACCGGTTGGTGAATTTAGCGATTTACGAGAGATTGCTGCCTTGCCTGTGCGGCCTGGGTTAAGTCTGAGCCAGGTGGCAACCGTGCAATTGGAACTGCCGAAACTACAGGACGGTCGTCATCTGGACCAGACATATGCTGTCGGTATGAATGTGTATAAAGAATCTGGTGCGAATCTGGTTGAAGTCGCCAGAGAAGCAATGGACGTAGTGAAAGCGGCAGACAAAGATCCGGCATTTAACGGTATCAGTCTGTACATTATGGATGATATGGCCAAAGGCGTTACAACATCATTAAGTGATTTACTGAAAGCCGGCGGAGTAGGAGCTTTACTGTCGTTCGGTGTGCTGTATCTGTTTTTGCGCCACCTCGGTACAACGATGGTGGTGGTACTGTCAGTGCCTGCTGCCATTTTTATCACCTTAGGCGCCATGTATTTTATGGGCTACAGCCTGAATATTCTTAGTATGATGGGATTGATGCTGGCGGTAGGAATGCTGGTTGATAATGCGGTTGTAGTAACAGAAAGTATTTTCCGGGAGCGGGAAGCCGGTGGTGATGTAAAAGCGGCAACCATCCGTGGCGTTAAGCGGGTGAGTTTAGCTGTGGTGACAGGAACGGCGACTACTGCGATTGTGTTTCTGCCGAATATTGTCGGGCAGAAAATGGAAATCACTATTTTTCTGGAGCATGTCGCCATTGCGATTTGCCTGTGTCTGGTAACATCTCTGGTGATGGCGTTGAGTCTGGTGCCATTGCTGACTACCCGGCTGAAAGTCAGTAATGTTCCGGATAAAAAAGCGGGCTGGCTGGATGTGCAGTACCGCAAAGCTTTATCACTGGTAATGAAGTACCCACGCTGCTCCGGAGTTGCTGCATTACTGATATTAGCCAGTATTGCAGTGCCTATGGGAGCTGTGTCGGGCGACGGCGATGATTATGAAGACAGTGAACGGTTATTTCTGAGCTACAACGTTCAGGGTAATTATTCACTGGCGGAGGTGGAGCAGGAGGTCAGCCTGATGGAATCCTACCTGTATTCGCGCCAGCAGGAGTTCCATATTGAAACGGTGTACAGCTATTATCGTGCCGGTTATGCCATGTCGACGCTGGTACTGAAAAATAGCCTGGATATCCCGGTAGAAGAACTGAAAAAGCGTATCCGTACCGATTGGCCGCAATTGGTCCGCTCTCGGCCATCTTTTGGCTGGGGCAGTGGCGGAGGTGGTTTACAGGTACATTTACTGGGCAGTTCTACCACGGTATTACTAGAACTGGCTGAACAGATTGAACCCGCACTTTCTCAGGTTGCAGGGTTAGAGGATATTACGTCTGAAATTGCCCGTGGCCAGCAGGAAATTCAGATCCTGCTGAAGCCCGGGCAGCTTGAACGTTATGGCCTGAGCGCCAGCCAGCTGGCTGATGCCGTATCGCTGGCACTGCGCGGGGTAAACTTACGTACATTCCGGACCCTTGAGCAAGGCGAGCTGCAGATGCGGGTGCTGTATGATGAAAGAGTCAGCCACTCAATAGATGAATTGGCAGCGTTACCTGTTATCAGCCGTGATGGCGTAGTGATTAGCCTGAGCCAGTTAGCCGACATGAATATAGCGCCACGGCTGGATCAGATCCGCCGCTTTGATCGCCAGACAGGTATTGCTATCAGGATGAATCTGGCGAAAGACTTTCAGATGTCAGATGCCAGAACTGAAATCAGTAAAGTAATGAATCAGCTGCAACTGCCTCCGGGATACCGCTGGTCATTTCAGGGTAGTTTTCAGCGTCAGGACGAAACGCAACAGGTAATGCTGGTTAATATGCTGCTGGCCGTTGCCATGATTTATATCGTGATGGCGGCGTTGTTTGAATCGTTGTTATTACCGACAGCAGTAATTGGTTCGTTGCTGTTTTCACTGGTTGGGGTGTTCTGGACCTTTATGCTGACAGGTACCGGTATGGGAATGATGGGCATGATCGGCATGCTGGTACTAATGGGCATTGTGGTTAACAACGGGATAGTGCTGGTTGACAGGATTAACCAGGAACGGACGCTCACCCCGGATGCGCCATTAATTCCGCTGATTATTGCTGCCAGCGAAACCCGCCTGCGTCCTATTTTAATGACAGTTACTACGACGGTATTAGGTTTACTGCCATTGGCTATGGGAGGAACCCAGATTGGCGGAGATGGCCCGAGTTATGCGCCTATGGCTATTGCGATTATCGGTGGGTTGATCTTTTCTACCCTGACCAGCCTGGTGCTGGTGCCGTTAACGTATTTCGGGCTGGTTAAACTGGTGGCGGGCTGGAAGCAACTACAGCAGGCGGTAAGCTGGCTGACGGCCAGAGTTTTTTAAAGTAGGGGTCATTTAAAGTTAACTTGCAATCGTAATTTATGCCGTTTACAATCCGCGCCGAGCTTGGGGGAGTAATCTACTGTCTGTTGCAGACAGTGTTATTGTCAACAGACTTGTGCCGCGGCACATGGCAATAACGTCCTGATATACGGGATTGATGAGACCTAAGACAAAGTACCGGAGCACTGCGGGAGCCGGAACCTTGTCTTATGTCGTTATCCCGCCAGGTATTGTTAATGGAAGCCCTGCTATCTTCATTTACTGCTGTCGCCATTGCTGAAATCGGTGATAAAACCCAGTTACTCTCTCTGTTTCTTGCTGCCCGTTTCCGCTCTCATCTGGCTATAATAGCCGGGATCCTTGTTGCTACCTTACTGAATCATGCCGCCTCTGCCTGGCTTGGTGTATGGGTTGCCAGTTTTATTCCTGAAGGATGGCATGCCTGGTTGCTGGGTGGCTCTTTTATCGCAGTGGCTTTGTGGCTGCTTATTCCCGATAAAGATGACAGTAATGACAGCACTATCCTCAAATACGGCGCTTTTGTTGCCAGTTGTGTGCTGTTTTTTCTGGCTGAAATTGGCGATAAAACGCAGATCGCGACAGTTATTCTTTCGGCCACATACCCTGATGCAACCTGGACTGTAATTTGGGGAACAACACTGGGAATGCTGGCAGCCAATGTGCCGGTAGTGTATGCCGGTAGCTGGCTGATGCAACGTATTCCACTGGACTGGGCCAGAATTGTTGCCTGTGGTGTATTTATGCTGTTAGGGGCGGCAACGATTATCTGGGGATAATAGCATCAGCGGGCAGTTGCTTCCTGTTTATTCCCCGCCCGGAACTGTTGCCGGTATTCAGCAGGGGAAACTCCCAGTATTTTCCTGAAGTGATAACGCAGTGTTATAGCACTTTCAAAACCAGCAAGGGCAGCGATATGTTCAATCTGCCCGCTGCTGTTTTCAAGCAGCGCTTTTACCCGTTCCAACCGTTGTTGAATCAGCCAGTCCTGAGCTGTCATATTAAAAGTACTACGAAACTTACGATCAAAAGTGCGGCGTGACATACCTGCTTTTCCAGCCAGGGTATCAATAGAGATCGGTGCTGTCAGATTGGCTGATGCCCAGTCGAGCGCCTGAGTAAATAAACCGGATTGTTGCAATAAAGGCGTTTCAACAAACTGCGATTGCCCGCCTTTACGATGGGCTGACAGTACCAGTCGCCTGGCTACCTGATTTGCCATCTGATAGCCATAATCCTGCCGGATAATTTCAATACCAAGATCCAGTGCTGCTGCACTGCCTGCGGAACATCCTAATTGTTCCTGATAAACATAAAGCACATCATCAACATAATTCACTTTTGGAAAACGCTGTTTAAACTGCCCGGCATAACGCCAGTGGGTGGTCGCTTTGCGGCCATCCAGCAATCCCAGTTCGGCAAGCAAAAAGGCGCCGGAGCAAAATGAAATAATTCTTTTACCCTGCTGATAAAAGCGCAGTATCTCAGCGCCAAGTTCTGGTGGGACAGTGTGGTTTGTTGTGACCTGCCAGCTCGGAATCACCAGCATTGAATAAGGTTCCAGCGTTGCTACCGTTTTGGCTTGCAATTGAAGACCACCGGTTACCGGAAGTGGCGGTACTGAAAATGAGATAACCTCGCACTGATACCAGTGTTCAAATTCCGGACGTGACAGGGCGAATAGTTCAACGGCACAGCCCAATTCAAACAAAGCAGCATTCGGATAGCTCAGGATAGCAATATTATGCATAGAAGGTTGTTGTGTATTTAAATTGGCTTGATTTTATCGGTAAGTGTCTTTAAAGCCAATGGTGGGTGTGGCGACAACCGCCGAGAATAGACAGAAATAAACCAATGCCAATCAGTTAAGGTTTGGGCATCCATCACCTTACTCACGCTAACACGCCGTAAATACATCCATGTAGGCTCGATTATAAACTTAATCCATGAAGTTTACCCTTGCG
>CAZXTH010000001.1:4689-5792 GCA_964643585.1 uncultured Pseudoalteromonadaceae bacterium | reverse complement strand
AGCTTAGAGTAAGCTGATTGCTGCTTAAGTGAACAGCATTATTCCTATGGAGAGTATTATGTCATCAGCCGTATCAAGACTATCAGCCGCAGACAGCAAAACAGCACTGGCACATTTTCAGGCATTACTGCAATTTGAAACTGATTGCTGGGATGTGCAACATGCGATTAGCAATCAACGTCAGGATTTTGTATTACTGGATGTAAGAGGGGAAGATGCTTACCTGAAAGGCCATATTGCGGGTGCCTTAAGCTTGCCATATAGCCGGATTAATACTGAACGTATGCAACAGTTTCCTGCTGATACTCTGTTTGTGGTGTATTGCGCCGGGCCTCATTGTAATGCGACAGAAAAAGCCGCTATCAGGCTGGCAACACTGAATCTGCCAGTAAAGAAAATGATTGGGGGTATTACCGGCTGGCTGGATGAAGGTTTCAGGTTGATAGCAGGGACTGAGTGACAGTTATAACCGGGTATATTGATTTTGCAGGAATCAGCTTACCTTCAGACAACTGTTACTCTTTTGGGTTGAGCTCGGCCATTTTTCCTGCTGTCAGTTGCAGTAAATCTGTGGCTGTTACAGCAATTTCCAGCCCTCGGCGGCCTGCGCTGACATAAATTTCAGCAAAGTCAGCGGCGGAACAGTCAAGTACTGTAGGAAGGCGTTTTTTCTGCCCTAGCGGGCTGACGCCTCCCATAACATAGCCGGTTGCACGGGCAACTTCCTGGGCATTAGCCATTTCGGCTTTTTTGGCCCCCAGCGCTTTTGCTGCCAGTTTCATGTTCAATTGACCGGTAACCGGCAAAATGGCTACTGCCAACTGTTTATGATCCAGGCAGATCACCAGTGTTTTAAAAACCTGTGCCGGGTTTTGCCCCAGTTTATCTGCTGCTTCTAACCCATAAGATGCGGTTGCCGGATCATGCTGGTATTCATAAACCTGATGCGGAATATGGTGTTTTTTCAGGAGTTCTATAGCCGGGGTCATATCTTTTGCATTACCTGCTTTAGCAACAGCTCAGAGTAAATCGAAATAATAGCAAACTGATGATATAGTTCATCAATAATTAATAGTTTATACCCAATAATGCTAATCAATTAA
>CAZXTH010000001.1:0-4679 GCA_964643585.1 uncultured Pseudoalteromonadaceae bacterium | reverse complement strand
TTAAGATTAACTGATGCTCCGTATACCTATAGTTTTGCTGTGCTCTGACAGGAAATAACCATGCAATCAGCTACCCCTGCATCACCTTCATTACCTAAACGAATTCTGGGATGGCTATGCTATCCTTTCCGGCTGGTTTTCGGACAGCTTAGCTGGACGGCTCCGGGCTGGTTGCAACGGCTGCAGCAGCTTGCAATTCAGCGCCCGATGGCTTTCTGGGGCAGCCTTGTTGCGATAGTGCTGACTGCAGTATTGGCCTATGGCGGCTACTGGTATTATCAGCAACTTCCCAAACCGCTGCAGGTGGCGGCAAGAGTTGCTGCTCCTGATATTGGCCCATACATTGACAACACTGAGCAACCGGTACCGCTGACATTATCATTTTACTATCAGGCAGGGCAGCAAAACCGTGTGGCAGATAGTAGTACTGTATTGTCCAGCGCGCGTCTGGAGCTGATTGGTGAAGTACTGAGCCGTGGGGTAAGTATCAGTCCTGAAATCACCGGTAAATGGTTATGGCAGGACGATAATACGCTGATGTTTACTCCGGAACAGGCTTGGCCTGCCGGGCAGCGTTATCAGGTAAAACTGACACCAGAGATTTTTGCGCCTGAAGTCCGGTTGGCTCATACCGAATATGGTTTCGATACTGCACCTTTTACGGTACAACTGAATGATCTGCGTTTTTACCAGCACCCGGATAATGTGCAGGAACGGCATATTGCTGCCACGTTGTCATTTAGCCATCCGGTGGATACTGACAGTATCCGCCAGCATCTTGAACTGAGCATGAAAGTCAGTGGGGCAGATGTCCGCAGCAAGGGCAACAGCCTTAATTATCAACTGACACAGGATAAGAATGGTCGTGAAGTTTATTTACTCAGCGATCCGGTAATTCTGCCGGAGCAGGAGCAATATCTGACATTACGGCTGACAGCAGGTATTCAGGTACTGAATGGTAAAGGCCGGACAAAGCAGTCTGCAGAACAACAGTTACTGGTACCGGACCGCAATAGTTTTCTGCGGGTAAGTGCCATTCAATCCCAGATTATCCGCAATCAGCAGCAGGAACCTGAGCAGTTTATTAATCTTGAACTGACAGATCGTATCAGTCGGCAGGAATTACTGAGCAAGATTAAAATCTATGAACTGCCGCAACATCCCCAGCGTAAAAGTTACTCATGGTCTGTTGGTGAAGTGACACCGGCAGTGCTGGCAGAAGCAAAGTTACTGCCTTTTACACTGATGCCGGGCAGATACGAGCATGACAATACGTTCAGTTTCCGGCTGAATGTGCCTGAAAATCGCAGTATTTTTGTCAATTTGCCAACAGGGCTGGAGTCGGTAAATAGCTTCCGTTTGAGTAATGAATACCGCCGGATAGTACAGGCTCCTGCTTACCCGCGTGAGGCGCGGATCATGGGGGAAGGCGCTATTCTGTCACTTAGTGGTGAGCAGAAACTGCAACTGGTTGCCCGCGGAATGCCAGGTGTACGGGTACGGGTCAGCAAGCTGTTGCCGGATCAACTGAATCACTTTGTCAGCCAGAGCGGCGGAGATGTGACCCATCCTTATTTTTACAATTACAGCTTTGATGAAAGTAACATTACAACGGAAGCTGAGCAAACCTTTACGCTGGCAGAAGCTGCCCCGGGTAAGGCTAATTATCTGGCATTAGAACTGAAACCGCATTTTCAGCGTGCCGGTATGGGCGTGTACTTTATTGAACTGCAGGAGTTTGACCCTAAACACCCTAAACGCCAGGGGCAGCAACTGGATAAAAGAGTCGTGCTGGTTACGGATTTAGGGCTGATTGTGAAACATGCAGCAGATAGCAGCCAGCAGGTTTTTGTAATGTCGGTGGTGGATGGCAAGCCGGTAGCCAATGCCAGAGTTGAGTTGCTGGGTAAGAATGGTGTAGCACTTCAAAGCGGGCGTACCAATGCCGAAGGGCAGGCCAGTTTTGGTAAAGTGAGTCATTTCAACCGGGAGCAACAACCGGTGGTCTATGTGGTAAGCCGTGAACGTAATGGCCTGACCGATACAACTTTTATACCGTATGACCGCTATAGCCGTCAGTTGGATTATTCCAAATTTAATACTGACGGCAGCTATGAAGATCCACAAAGTCAGCAGGCATTAAATGCTTTTATTTTCACTGACAGGGGAATCTACCGTCCGGGTGAGCAAATCCGGCTGGCGGCGATTATCCGGCAGGGAAATCTTGATCTACCGGCTACTGCCAAATTGCCGTTACAGGTTACGGTACAAGGGCCACGGGGTAACCGGTTCTGGCAGCAAAATTTTGCACTGGCAGAACGTGGTTTCAACAGTTTTACACTTGATAGCCGCCCGGACAGTGATACTGGTAATTACTGGGTCAATATTCAGTTACTTGACAGTCAGGGGCGGGTTCAGCGTCAGCTGGGGTCAGCATCATTTCAGGTGGAAGAATTCCTGCCGGATACCATGAAGATCAGTAGCCGGTTATTACCTGGCAGTGATAATGGCTGGTTATCACCTGAACAGTTACAGGCTCAGGTTCAGCTGGATAACCTGTTTGGAACGCCAGCCCAGAACCGCCGGGTAACTGCACGTTTTGAACTGATACCAGCCAGTTTCCGTTTTCCGGCCTTTAAAGATTATCGCTTTGTTGATCTGAATAATGAACAAAATCCGGTACAGGCTGTGCAACAAAGCCTGCCAGAACAGCAGACAGACGCTGACGGACAAACATTGTTTGACCTGCCATTACAACAGTACAGTGGTGGTACTTATCAGTTGTTGTTCCATACCGAAGGTTTTGACAGTGCCGGAGGGCGTAGTGTGCAAGCCAGTAGCCTGGCATTGGTATCTCCGCTGAAACAGCTGGTAGGCTTTAAAGCTGATGGCGATCTTACCTATCTGCGAAAACAGCAACAGCGTGTGCTGAACTTTATTGCGGTAGACCCGGCACTACAGCAAGTTCAACTGGCTGATTTACAGTTGAAGCTGATCAGTAAGCAGCCACTTTCCAGCCTGGTACGGCAGCGTGATGGTACTTATCAGTACCAGACTGTAGTTCAGGAAACTATCGTATCAGAAACACCTTTTGTAATTGAGCAGCAAGGTACCGATTATCGCCTGCCAACAACGGAGCCGGGTGACTATGAACTGCAGTTGTTTAACAAAGACCAGCAATTGCTGAGCCGGGCGTTATTTACTGTAGCCGGAAATGCCAATCTGGGAGCAAGGCTTGAGCAAAATGCCAGCCTGCAGGTGCGTTTGGACAAGCAGGATTATAAAGCCGGTGACTGGATTGAAATGAATATTACCGCGCCTTATACCGGTAGTGGCTTAATTACAATTGAAACTCATAAGGTTCATGCTTTCAGCTGGTTTAATGCAGACAGCACCAGCAGCATTCAGCGCATACGTCTGCCAGAGGGGATGGAAGGCAACGCGTATATCAATGTCGGCTATGTCAGAGGAACCGATGCCGAAGAGCTGATGATTAGCCCACTCAGTTATGCAGTGGTGCCTTTCAGTATTGACCGCAGCAGCAGACAATTGTCTGTGAAACTACAGGCACCGGAAGAAGTGCGTCCTGGCCAGCCGTTTACGATTGGCTATCAGTCCGAACAACCGGCTGATGTACTGATTTACGGTGTCGATGAAGGTATCTTGCAGGTAGCTGGTTACCAATTGCCTGATCCGCTGGCATTTTATCTGAAAAAGCGGGCGTTGCAGGTTCGCAGCATGCAAATGCTGGATCTGATTTTGCCAGAATTTACCGCATTGCAGCGTTATCTGGCAGCGACGGGCGGAGACCGTGCCGCCGCAATGGCTCGTATGATGATGGATAAAAACCTGAATCCGTTTGCCCGTAAAGCAGACCAGCCAGCAGTGATTTGGCTGGGAGTGCTACCGGCAGACAAAACCATGCGTTATCAGCAGGCGACGGTTCCTGCCAGTTTCAGCGGCAGCCTGCGGCTGATGGCTGTGGCAGTTAGCGATACGGCCATGGGGACTGTCGCTGAATCTGTCAGGGTACGTGGTCCTTTTGTACTGACACCTGATGTACTGACAATGGCCGCACCGGGCGATGAATTTGAGGTTAGTGTCAGTGTTGCCAATGGGGTACGGGATTCCGGTGATGATGCTCAGGTAGCCGTAACGCTGAAAACATCAGAGAAACTGCAGATTATTGGTGAAGCAGTACAGCAACTGAATATCAGTGAAGGCAGTGAAGGCCAGGCACGTTTCCGGCTTAAAGCACTGGCAGAGCCAGGGGAAGCTGATTTAACTTTCAGTGCACACTGGCAGCGGGGGGAACTGACAGAACAGGCAGAACGCAGTAGCAGTATCAGTATCAGACCTGTGCAGCCATACCAGACCACAATACAGGCAGGCTACGCTGTAAAAGGAAATGCCACACTTAAAACCCGCTATCCGCTGTATCCGCAATTTGCACAGCAAAGTCTGCTGGCATCTGCCAGCCCATTGGTGGTGGCAGAAAGCCTGACCCGCTATCTGGAACAATACCCGCATGGTTGTACTGAACAGGTGGTGAGCCAGGTATTCCCATGGATCCCATTGGTACAACAACCGGCATATCAGCAACAGTTGCCTGAGTTGCAGGAGAAATTTGCCTTGTTAATGCAGAAACTGGCAGAGCGTCAGCAGAGTGACGGAGGTTT